>SLEW01000033.1 GCA_007124575.1 Bacteroidales bacterium
AGACGCGTCTTGCCGGGGATCTTTTTATGTGTAGGGTTTATTCTTAGAAATTTATACCTGTGGGTACTTTTTCAACAGCTCAAATGGCTTCATGAGGAGATCCACATATTGTGCTCTTTGATAGGCATAAGGATCTTTCACGTTGGCTTTTGACAACTTGCCCTGGAAGGCACCGATGCCGGAATATCCTTTTTCATCCATCCATTTCTCCAGATCCTTGATCATGGTAGAAAGATGAGGAACCTTATGTTTGTAGATCGCGCTTACAACCTGCACGCAGTCCGCGCCGGCAAGCAACATTTTCACCATGTCTTCCGCGGTAAATATGCCTGTATTGCTGCATATGCTCCCTTTAACCTCTTTGTAGAGCAATCCTGCAAACCGGAGCGGCAGGCGGTAGTCCATTGGCTGGCTTAGGTTAAATGGGAAATGATGATCCTCTTTCGACGAGTCAATATCGGGCTGAAACAGGCGGTTAAAAAGCACAAAGCCATCAACACCGGCGTCGTCCATACGCTTTATAAGCTGCAGAAGATTGGTGTAAAACGGGCTAAGCTTGACGCTGACAGGGATGTTTACCTTTTCCTTCACGTCTTTCAGGATTTGTAACTGCTCATCTTCCAGCTCTAAAGATGAGGTGTCATAGCTGCCCGGACTGGCATAAAAGTTCAGCTCCAGTGCATCTACCCCTGTTTGAACCATCTGTTCGGCATATTCCGACCAGGTATCCCCGTTTACACAGTTCAGGCTTCCGATCACAGGAATTTCCAACGATTCTTTCAGCTTCCTGAGTTTTTCCATGTGCTCTTCCGGTCCGGCATGCTTTATCGTGGGAAACAGGCTGATCATTTCAGCATGTCTTTCCACATATTCATTAAGCTCCTCTTCCATTTGAAAGCTTTCCAGGTTGATCTGTTCTTCAAACAAGGATTTGAAGACAATGGCTGATACCCCGGCATCTTCCATCTTTTTTGCCACGTCCGAATCCATGCTTAGGTTGCAGGCACCCGCGATCAATGGGTTTTTAAGGGACAGGCCCATGTAGTTTGTTGATAGTTTCGCCATATTACTTCTCCTTTGGTTTAAAAAATTAAAGCCTAAATTTATACATATATTACGTCTTATGCAACATTTTTGTTTACCAGTGAAAGACGTTTTTTTTGTTACTTTGGCAACGTTTTTGTATATTTATGCATGGCAAAACGCTGTTTTGCATACACATACAAATAAAAAACCAGAGTTTCATCCGCAGGAAAGGAATCCATTATGCACAAACAAAATCGCAGACGTTTCATAAGAAACATGGCCGCCTTACCCGCTGCCCTTATGGCAAACAAAATCCTGCTAACAGGTGTGATCCCTTCTGAGCTTTCAGGTGCTAACACGAATGCCCGCAACATGAAAAAATCTTCTTATAAGCCCGGATATGTAGCCATGCATGAAAGTGGTGAATTGAAGGTCAGAGGCCAGATATTGTATGAAAAGATGCACAGGTGTACTCTTTGCCCGCGTGATTGCGAAACAGACCGTATTAGCGGTCAACGGGGCGACTGCAACGCTAATGGAGACCTGGAAATTTCTTCCGTGAGTGCCCATTTCGGAGAGGAAGAGGAGCTGGTCGGACGTAATGGGTCCGGTACTGTTTTTTTTACAAATTGTGCCATGCTGTGTGTGTTCTGCATCAATTACGATGTAAGTCAGCTGGGTCACGGTAACAAATACAATACCCGAAACCTCGCAGATATGATGCTCCTGTTGCAGCGCTGGGGTTGCCACAACATCA
The DNA here is from genome assembly GCA_007124575.1 of Bacteroidales bacterium. GTDB lineage: Bacteria > Bacteroidota > Bacteroidia > Bacteroidales > UBA7960 > PUPG01. The sequence goes on from SLEW01000033.1 coordinate 1,784, forward strand.
ACGTTGTGTCTCCGTCACACTATGTGCCACACATCCTGATGGCCCTTGACAGGGCCGTTCCAGACGGACTCAGCATCCCCCTCGTATACAATACCAGTGGATGGGAGAAAACAGACATCCTGGAGTTCCTCGATGGTATTGTAGACGTGTACCTTACAGACTTCAAATACGCCGACGCAGACGCGGCAGACACCTACTCGCCGGGCGCAGACTGTTATCCTGAGGTGGCGCGTAAAGCCATGCTGGAAATGCACCACCAGGTAGGCGTGGCACATCCCGATCCCGACACCGGATTGATCAACAAGGGGCTGATGATCAGACACCTCGTAATGCCAAAAAACGTCATCAGAAGCGATAAGGTGATTAAATGGATTGCCGGCAACCTGCCCAAAGAGACCTACATCAACATCATGTCGCAATACACGCCCATGTTTAAAGCCCGTGAACACCCGGAAATTAACCGCCGGATAACACGTTCAGAATACAATGAGGTGATATCCATTGCCAGGCAGCAAGGCCTCACTAACTTCAGGCAACAAATGAGGTAATGGCGTGTTTTAAAAATAAAAGCGTGTGTTGCTAAGAAGAGATAACATGCCGGCACAAGGCAATTGCCAGAGAAAATAAAACAGATCCCTGTTTACTGGAGGCACCATAAGAATTTGGGGTGTGATAAAATGGCACAGGAGGTGCTTGGGATGAACACCTCCTGGTACTTTCTGCCAACAAAAACAACATTAACCGGTAAACAAACTATCCAAAACTATAGAAAGCCTGATTCGTTTCGAACAGCGTTACAATTTACAAAAAAATAATTCGCGAAGCAAGTATTTTCTGTGGTTTTTTTACCACCCTCTCAAACGGTGAAATGGTGAAGGGTTATGGAAGCCTCCAAAGGGTGATTGCTGAAAGTTCATTGGAGTATAAGGATTATACCCTGTAGAAACATTTACTTCTGCCCCGAAACGCAAGTTTTCGGTAACCTTGTAATCAAAGCCCAGCATCATACCCTGCGGGTTATGCCCCGTGGCCTGAGCATTCATGGCAGGCATATCCCCCATCATATCAAAAGAAGTACGCTCAAACCAGGTGGCTCCGTGAACACTCAGCCGCGGACTTACCTGATATGCTCCCAGGGCATAAACCGTGGAAGAAAAGATGTTTCCGTCACCATGCGGCATTATTCCCCCGGATGACTGCATAGGTGATAACGGCGATAAGCCCACAGGCATATCGGTTATGCGACTGCTGGAAAAAATCGTGCCTATTTCCAAGTGGAAGTCTTTGGTCATGTCCAGGTTTAACCGGGGCGAAATGCTGCTGCTAAACATGCCGCCAGCTCCTGAGAATGAAGAGAAACTGCTCCCCGCAGTTAAAGAAAAGTCATGAAAAGGAGTGGTTTCCTGGTCACGATCGAACAGATCATCGCCAGCCAAATCCTGCGCCGAACCAAGCAGATTGCTGCACAAAAAGGCAACCGTGATAATAGCAGTAATTACTTTTCCTGTTTTCATACTCAATGGATTATCTTCACAAATATACTTCTTTTTATACATCTTATCAAGTAAAAATATACATTACAGGGTAAACATAAATACTTTAACACTTTTTACATGGAGCAGCCATACGGTTACTGATTTGGCAGGCAAAATATTTTGTACCTTTAGGGGTTACCAGTAACAATGCCCTTAATTCTCACAAAAAAGCCAGTTTGCAGACGAGTTGTGATTCCCAAAGGCCAAAAACCACGCATAACACTGAATATCAAATAGAAATCCAAATACAAAACCATGAAGAAATACAAATACGGCTTGGTGCTCAGTGGTGGCGGCACACGCGGTTTTGCTCATTTAGGGGCTATCAAAGCCCTTGAAGAACACGGGATTAAACCTGAAATTATTTCGGGGGTCAGTGCCGGGAGCATCGTAGGTGCACTCTACGCCGATGGCCAGGGTCCTGAAGAGGCAATGGACAAACTGATCGGCAAAAATCTGCTTAACTTCGTGAGGATCATCTTTCCACGAAAAGGATTGCTTAAGATGACAGGATTTGAGCGTACCCTGGGAAGGAGTCTCCGTGCCAAACGTTTCGAAGACCTCAAAATACCCTTATTGGTACATGCCATGAATATCAACACGGTAGAGTATACATGTTTTGACAAAGGCGATCTTTTGAAAGTCATAAAAGCCTCCTCTTCCATTCCGGTGGTCTTTCCGCCGGTTGAAATAAACGGACACCAATACCTGGACGGGGGCATCGTGAACAACTTTCCGGTGGAGCCACTCGTTGACAAGTGTGAAAAAATCATTGGGATCAACGTAAATCCTGTCGGGGAAGACTTTAACATCAAAAAGTTAAGCACCATAGCCATCCGCTCGTTTCACCTCTCCATGCGCAACCATGCTGAAACCAAACGCGATCAATGTCATATCTACATCGAGCCCGAAGAAGTGCAGCACTATGGCATCCTTGATCTGAAAAATGCACAAAAAGTATTTGAGGCAGGCTACAATACAACCCTTAAGATACTGCAAGACATGGGTTAACATAAACCCAGATCGTCTGAACAACCCTAAAGAAGCCAACATTTTATTACCTTTGCTGAAAGGCCCAGACCTTTTGACATTTCGACATTTCGGCATTTTGACATTTTGACAAATTTTATTCACATGAACGGATCGCTTTTCATCCACAATACGCTTTCGCGGAAAAAAGAACTGTTTGAGCCCCTGAACCCGCCTTTTACCGGACTTTATGTTTGCGGTCCTACCGTTTATGGTGACGCACACCTTGGGCATGCCAGGCCGGCAGTAACTTTCGACCTGGTATACCGTTACCTCAAACATCTGGG
>SLEW01000177.1 GCA_007124575.1 Bacteroidales bacterium
ATGAGAAGATAGTTGGTTGCCACATCTTCTGCGACCAAAATGACTTTATTTTCCCAGTTATAATCAAGGCTCATATCTCCTTGTTTTTGTGTGTATATGTCACCAGATTGAAAACCTTTTTGGTAAGGCAAGGTGAAATAGAAAACAGATCCTTCTTCAGGTATACTTTCGACCCATATTTCCCCGCCCATAAGATGCACAAAAGCTTTAGATATGGCCAGACCGAGGCCGGATCCATGACTTGTGGGCTGATGGTTTTGAGTCACCTGCATGAATCTATCAAAGATAAAAAGTTTTTTATCCTCTTCAATACCTATACCTGTATCCCTAACAAAAAACAAAACCTCCTTGCCAAAAAGCGAATATCCCGCTTCAACGATTCCTTCATGGGTAAATTTAATGGCATTACTTACAAGATTGATCAGAATTTGCTTAAGGCGCTTACGGTCAGCAAGGATCAGATCATCCCCGTCCTGAAAACCCTTACGCAGTTGCATCTCCATCCTTCCTTCTTTAACCTTGTCTTCATTACTGAAAGATTCCAGCACCTCTTCCATTAGGCTATTTATAGCGAACTCAGACGGATTAGTCTGAAGCATACCAACCTCTATCTTTGAGAGATCAACAATGTCGTTAATGAGCGACAGCAAGTACTGTCCATTCTCATCAATAATATCGAGAAACTCGTTTTGTTCCTCCTGATCATCTGTTTGCCTCAAGAGTTGGGCAAAGCCAAGGATTCCGTTCATGGGTGTGCGGATCTCGTGGCTCATGTTGGCGAGAAAGGCTGATTTAAGCTTATCGGATTGCTCTGCACGTTCTTTGGCGTCCTTTAGTTGCTCTGTTCTCTCCTCTACCTTTTTTTCGAGGTTTATGTTTGTCTCCTTTATTTCTGCTTTGCTCGCATCAAGCTGCTTATTTTGAAAATAATCCCGGCGTGTAAAGTACTCGATATTATAGGCCGCAATCATACCGATTACATTGGCTGAAAAATAAAAAAAGTTGTTATTAATGATCAGTTCCGGGTAAACATCTGTAAAAAATATGGCACCGATATTATAAAAAACCAGGGTAGTCCAGCCTGCTATCGTAGCATAAAAAAACCGGAGTTTAATAAAAAAGTACCCGGCAAAAAACACCAGCATCATCCCGCCATAATAAGCGTAGTTTTCGGGAGCTATTACCAGCATGGCAGTTATACCCATACCTGCTGCCACAAAAGCCACACCAAGGAGGGTCTGCCAGATATTCCGGAAAAAGTCAAAAAAGCTCAGCACAAAAACAGTCAGCAGCAGCGGGATGACTATGCCAAAACGAATAACAAGAAATGCCTCTCTGTAATCAGGCACAATCAGGTTGTCGAGCAACCCGAAAACACCATACATGACAACCAGCAAAAGCAGGGCGGCACGAAACTGCCACAATGAGTCAGCAAAATACTTTTCGAGGAAATCTTTTTCAAAACTTTTGTCGAATGACAGCGTGTATGGGTTGATTTTCATATCACCCAGACCATATGGGTCAGATTTTTTTTTATTCAGACCGCTGGCTTGCATTGACTTGATGTTTTACCTTGAATCCTAACAAAAGTAAGATTATTTTGTGTTCTCACAAATATATTTGCCGATATTGCCGCGGATAGACAAACATCAGCCTGTCCTTGTTTTTTAAAATGTCTTTTCGTTGGTGTATTCCATACCAACAATCTAAAAATGATGTATTTTTGTTCCATGGCAACACTTCCAGGATATTCTGACATCATCAGGGCACAGCTTCGGCTTAAAGGTGTGATCAAAGAGACACCACTGGAGCACAGCAAATCCTTTTCCGCATTTTCCGGATCCCATGTATTCATGAAGCTGGAAAACTTGCAGTCGACGGGTTCTTTTAAGGTACGCGGTGCATATAATAAGCTACGGTGCCTTTCAGAAAAAGAGCTGGCCTCCGGTGTGGTTTGTGCATCTGCGGGTAACCACGCCCAAGGTGTGGCTTATGCAGCCCATTTGCTGAGAGTCAAAGCCACGGTATTCATGCCCATATTCACTCCCCCGCTTAAAGTAATTGCCACCAAGGGCTATGGTGCCGAGGTGGTGCTTGAGGGTGATACATTTGATGATGCCATGGCGGCAACACTGAAGTTCAGCGACAAAACAGGTGCCACCGTGGTGCACGCTTTCGATGACCCGCACATCATCGCCGGACAGGGCACTATCGGGCTGGAGATATTCCGCGCAAACAACGATATACAGGATGTCCTGGTACCCCTAGGCGGGGGCGGGATGATAGCCGGGATTGCCATAGCCCTGAAAGAAATGAATCCGGACATCCGCATTATCGGTGTCGAAGCAGAAGGCGCACAGTCCGCGATAGGATCGTTAAAAAAAGGCAGACCTGTGAAGCTTAGGTCCATGCAGACCATTGCAGACGGTATTGCAGTGAAACAACCCGGAGAGCTCACCTTTGAGGCCATCCGGAAGCATGTAAACGACATCCTTGTGGTCAACGACTCAGAGATCGCCCATGCCACATACCTGCTGCTGCAGCGGGCCAAGATCCTGGCTGAGCCGGCAGGCGTGGTAGCAATCGCCGCATTACTTCGCCACAAGGCTGACTTTTGCGGCAGAAATGTGGTGCCCGTGATCAGCGGAGGAAACATCAACATGGGCCTGCTGGAACAGATCCTGGAAAAAGGCATGATGGAAGAAGGACTCAGGGCACGTATTGCCGTGCTGATACCTGACATGGCAGGCGAGCTGAAATCCATCATCACCATTCTGGAAAGGCTTCGTGCCAACATTAATGAAATATCCCACGAACGATCTACTACCACCGTGCCTGTGGGTTTTGTACTGGTCACCATCACCTTCAACCTGAGGGAAAGCGCCCAGCTGGATACCATCTGTGAAGCACTTAAAGGAAAAATGAAGCGCTTTGAGGTGCTGAAATAAATAATTTCATCTGGTAAATAAATTATCTTCGCGGGATATTATATCACGATAGCATGGCTGCAAGAAAAGGAATAAATTTCAGGGTCATTATAAAATTCCTGGGGATTCTGCTGCTCATTTTATCAGCATTCATGTTCCTGTCGATCATATGGTCGCTTAATTACAAAGAGCCAGACGCTATGAACGCATTATTGATCAGTGGTATATTTACAGCCGTTACCGGGGTACTATTCTATATCACAGGTTTTCGTCACGACCATCGCAACATACACAAAAAAGAAGGTTATCTTATCGTGACCCTCACCTGGGCTTGTATTACCCTGTTCGGGGCATTGCCCTTCTGGATTTCCGGGGCCATCCCAAGCTATACCGATGCCTTCTTCGAAACCATGTCGGGGTTCACCACCACGGGGGCTACGATTCTCAAAGACATCGAAGCCATGGACAAAAGTCTTTTGTTCTGGCGCAGCACCACCCACTGGCTGGGTGGCATGGGGATCATCGTCCTGACCCTCGCCATATTACCTATCCTGGGTGTGGGCGGCATGCAGCTGTTCGTGGCTGAATCCCCGGGCACCACTCCACACCGGCTGCATCCCCGCATCCAACAAACAGCAACCAGGCTGTGGGGCATATACGTCGGACTTACCGCAACACAAACGCTTCTGCTGATGGCAGGCGGGATGAACTTTTTTCATAGCATCAACCATGCATTCAGTACTATTGCCACCGGAGGATTTTCCACAATGAACGACAGCATAGCGGGTTTTTCCCCTTTTCTGCAGTACGTGGTTATTTTCTTCATGGTAATCTCAGGTGTCAGCTTTGCTCTCCATTACTATCTTCTGAAGGGTCAGTTCAGCAGAGTAACCAACAATGAGGAACTGTGGTTTTACCTCAAAATAATTGCTGGGTTTACACTGGTAATAACAACAGGCGTGTTTTTTACAAATCAAATAGGTATTGAAGAATCTTTCAGGGCGAGCCTTTTTCAAACAGTATCCATAACTACCACCACGGGCTTTATTACAGCAGATTACATGGCCTGGGATAACTCCATCTGGTTTTTGATTTTCCTGCTGATGTTTACCGGTGGCTGCATCGGATCTACCAGCGGAGGCCTGAAAATGATCAGGGTACTGGTACTTATCAAAAACACACGCATGGAACTCAAGCGCCTGATACATCCCATGGCCGTCATCCCCGTCAGGATCGACCGTCGCGCAATACCTCAGACCATCATCACCAATTTCCTGGCGTTCTTTCTTTTATATGTGTTATTGTTTTTCATTGGTGCCGCAGTCATGAGCTTTTTCGATCTGGGTTTTGAGTCAGCTATCGGAGCCTCCATCGGCACACTGGGAAATATCGGGCCAGCCATAGGCATGGTAGGCCCCGTGAGCAGCTATGCCGAAGTGCCCCTGGCCGGCAAGTGGGTTTTGAGTTTCTATATGCTGCTGGGCCGTCTTGAATTGTTTACCGTGCTATTGCTCTTCTCACCCAGCTTCTGGAAGAAATAAACTGCCGCTTTGTTTACAGTTGGCTGAAACCCTGCCGCTTTGTTTACAGTTGGCTGAAGCCCTGCCGCTTTGTTTACAGTTGGCTGAAGCCCTGCCGCTTTGTTTACAGTTGGCTGAAGCCCTGCCGCTTTGTTTACAGTTG
>SLEW01000226.1 GCA_007124575.1 Bacteroidales bacterium
AAACACCTCCACGTGAACACCCTTTTCTTCAAGCTCTTCCATTACCTGGCTGCGTTGTCCGTAACGCACCGGTCGTCTCACCTCCAAATTCATGAAAGCAGATAGCAATTCCCGGATAGCTTGTTCGTTGGCATGATATGAATCATTCACAAGCCATTGACCCTCCGCTGTTTTTTCCAGTGCCACGAGCTCTTCACCAGGTCGACTCAGTTCAACACGCACCAACTCCTCGTCACGATCGACCCTGAACTCCCTCTCACCGGGCTGTCGTAAACTAAGCCCCGGCAACACAACAAACAGTGCTGCAAGCAAAGCCAGGATAGCGACGATCACCGGAAGTCCCTTCTTTATGTAACTAAGCATTATGCAATGTTTTCGTGTATCGGCGTCTTCTAAGCATAAACCGGATGATCCCAAAAATAACCAGCAGCAATACAGGTAATCCCACATTTGTGACCTGAACGGCGGTTTTGTGCTGATGTAACCTGGACTGATCCAGCAGACGCATGCGAACATCTTTTGCCCTGGCTTCGATCATGCCGGAATCATCGGTCAGGTAGTTTATTGCGTTTAAGATAAAATCTTTATTGCCATACGTTTCCCCTGTATAGCTGTAATAACCCAATGGCATGGGCTCGCCATTCACCCGCACCTGGTTTTTGATCACATTCCCATCAGCAACAATGATCATTTTGGCAGGTTCACCCTCGTCGCGACGCTCAAAGTGATCGGGCAGCCGGATATCCGGCGCGAGCCTGTTTTTGAACAGAGAAGGGAAACGGCCTTCCAACAGCACTGCTGCAGATTCAGGCGGACCTCTGAAATGTGTGCGATCTGGCGGATCATAGAGAAGCTCCAGGCTTATACGCACCGGAACGGGAACAGACCTGGTATACGGCGAGGTCTGAAGCAACACATTTGAATGAATTCCTTCTACAGATATTGTATCGATACTTGCAAGAAATTCTGTGCGTATGAGGTTCAGGTTTTTAACAATTACATGGTCGGAAACAGGGTTCAGCACAGGGAAAAAATACCATTCCTGCAGGTCAAACTGGGGCCTTCCTGAAAAACTGCCAACCTGCTTGGGTATTTTGGCTGCATGCAAATCCTGCAACAGTACCGGGTTCAACCTGGCTCCATAGTTAAAGAAATAATCATCCATGTTGATGTCCCATGCAATGCCCACGGTCTCAGGAGCATGACGGAGGCTGTCCATATCAGCAAAAACAGGATCTACAAGCCATAGCATGTTTCCTCCCTGCATCAGGAATTGGTCCAGGATAAATTTCTCTGCCTCGGAAAAAGGCTCCAGGGGGCGGGCAGAAATGAGTGTTTTGTATTCGAAGATCTCCTGAATACCGGCACCCGGTTCAACCCTGTCCACTTCATAGAATTGCCCTAATGCCTCCGCTACGGATGCCACATAAGGTGCGTCCAGCTGTCCTTGGCCCTCCAGAAAGGCAATCTTCTCCCTTTCTTCTTTGGTGACGCGCTGTATGGCAGATATAATATTGTATTCCAGCAACAGGGAGGATTTATGAATGCTCTCTCTTATTCCCATTCCGATGTGATCTTCTATAAGCGGGAGCGCCAGTTCACGGTCCTCATAGGTCACCATGGCCCCCGGGATGATCGCCTGTCTCGAGGCCCCGTCGCTTGTCTGTATCATTACCTCAGCAGGCTCAAGTCCTTTCTCCGCCAATTCCCGGTACAAGGCCTGCAGTCGATCATGGTCATCACCTGCGGCCGCTGAAGGACTGATGAAGTCAAACTGCACATAATCGGAATAAGCCTGCATCTCATCAAGCATTTCATGGGTTTCGTTTTGCAGGCGCGTGAATTCAGCAGGAAGGTCTCCGGCAAGATACACCCGGAAATACACCATCTCATCAAGATCCCTGAGCAACTCTTTGCTTGCCTCTGTCAGGCTGTACCTTTTCTCACTGGTAAGGTCAAAGCGGGCAAACCCTAAATTACCGGAAAGGTTAACAATCATCACAAGAACTACTACAATGATCGCACGTGAAAGCAAAGTTTTCCTGCTTTTTCGGCGCGAGGCCAGTTTAACCCATGTCAGCATCAGGAACAGGGCAATGATTCCAATGAAATAAAAAAGGTCACGCGTGTCTATCACACCGCGGCTCATAGAAGAATAATGTGCCTGGAGACCAAGACCACGCAAAAACAGGTCCGTTTGGCCGCTGAACCCAAAACCTGCTACCATCTCAAAGCCCAAATAAAGGAATAGCGACAGAAAAAGGGCAATGATAAAGGAAACGATCTGGTTGTCGGTAAGGGATGAGGCAAAAATTCCAATGGCAGCGAATACCATCCCAAGAAAAACCAGGCCAAGGTACGAACCCCAGGTTCCGCCCATGTCAACACCAGGCGCTGCGGCATATGCCTGTACCGTAGCCAGGTAAACAAGCGTTGGCACCAGGGCAACGATCAGCAGAATGACGCCGGCAAGGTACTTGGAAAATACAATATGCCATTCGGAAAGGGGCTTGGTTACAAGCATTTCGAGCGTACCGGTGCGGATCTCATCTGAAAAGAAACGCATAGTAAGCGCAGGCACCAAAAACAGGAAAACAACAGGGGCCAGGATAAACAAACCATCCATGTCGGCATAGCCGGCATCAATGATGTTGTAAGCGGTGGGCAACACCCATAAAAAAAGACTGACAGTCACCAGAAAGACGGCCACCACAATGTAGCCGGTTAGACTATTGAAAAATCCGTTCAGCTCACGTTTCAGCAATGCCAGCATGATAAAAACTACTCTTCTTTATTAAAAGTTATTGTGATGGTATCATTGGCTTCAAGTCCCAGCAGTGCCGAAGCTTTTCCCTGGTTGATGGCGATTTCCAGGTATCCGGTTGACCCAAACAATGCCACCTTTTCGCCCGGAACAACATCAGAATAAGAGGTGCAGATGGCGTCAATCCCATCATCGGGCGACCGGAAGTTGATCATAAAATTCCGGCCCTTTCCTGCTTTTTTAAACAACTCCTGGTCAATGTTTACAAAAACATTGCCATAATCGTCCACAAAGATGACTTTGCCAATGATCTTATCCTGGTATACCACCGGATTAAATGCAAACCTCTCATTCAGTTCCGGATACGGATGACCAAGTTCATCGAGGCTTTTTCCTCCGGCGATCATGGCAGCGGCCTTCACAAACACATCACGGGTAGAAAACGTAAAAAAGTCAGAATCTTGTATAATATCCAGCTCCACGGCCTCAATAGCCTGATTGTCGAACATCAGTGAAAAGATGCCATTATCAGCGCCTACAAAATACTGGCCATGATATTTTACTGCCACATGCGGGCTTTCGATACCCCCTTCGGTGTTTACGCCCACGAGGTGTATACTGCCCTCGGGAAAGTTTGGGAAAGCGTTTTTCAGCACAAAACTTGCCTGAATGATATCAAAAGATGGGATGTCATGGGTGACATCTATAATTTTTGCCTCAGGGAATTGCCTTAGCAGGGCTCCTTTGACCGCGCCCGGATAATGGTTTCCACTGCCCCAGTCGCTTGTCAGGGTGATTATGACCATGGGTTTTTACTATAACGTTTTTTATTGCCTACACTAAGCAAAAATATTGTTATTTTGCATTTACATTCAAAAGTAATGATTTTAATGGGAGAAAAGGTAATAAAAATAGAGGGTATCCATCCGCCTGACATATTCGGTTTGCGTGAAGAGAAACTTAAACTTTTGAAGCACATCTTCCCTAAGCTGAAGATTGTGGCTCGCGGAGAAGAGCTTATCCTCATAGGTGATGATGATGAACTGGCTTTTTTTGAGAAGAAATTCCAGTCCATGATGGATCATTTTGAGCGTTTTGGGAAGTTGACGGAAGAGAACATCCTGGAGATCATGGCTCATAAAGATAAGATTGCAGGTGAGGCCACGGAGGAAGAGAAGAGTGGTGATTTGCTGCTTTATGGAAAAAACGGGATGGCCATCAAAGCGCGCTCCCCTAACCAGAAACGCATGGTGGCCAGCAGCAAGCAGCACGATATGCTTTTTGCCATCGGGCCTGCAGGAACAGGCAAAACGTATACTGCAGTTGCCTTGGCCGTCAGGGCTTTAAAGAACAAAGAGGTTAAGCGCATCATTCTTGCGCGTCCGGCAGTAGAGGCAGGCGAAAACCTGGGCTTTCTCCCCGGCGACCTGAAAGACAAGCTGGATCCTTATCTGAGACCCCTTTATGATGCCCTTCGCGATATGATACCACCGGCCAGGCTGGCCTCATACCTGGAAGACGGGACCATAGAGATAGCCCCTCTCGCGTTCATGCGTGGAAGAACCCTTGACCATGCCTTTGCTATACTCGACGAAGCACAGAACGCCACGGAAAGCCAGCTGAAAATGTTCCTGACACGCATGGGGAAATCAGCCCGCTTTATCGTAACAGGGGATGTGACACAGATCGACCTGCCACGAAACCAGGTCTCAGGATTGCTGCGATCAGTTAAAATCCTTAACCACATCAAAGGCATCGATTTTGTCTTTCTGAACGAAAAGGATGTGATACGCCATGAACTGGTGAGCCGCATCATTGACGCCTACGAGGTCACGGA
>SLEW01000304.1 GCA_007124575.1 Bacteroidales bacterium
TCATACCCAAAGCCAATGAGAGACGGCTGGAGTTTGAACGGTCATATGTAAGGAAACCTGAGAGTTTCCGCGGCCGGAATATCCACATGCAGGTACGCCCGGGTATCTTCATATACCTGGAGTCGTTCAATGAACGCAGCCAGACGGGTTATCGTTTCTCCCTTGAGCGGATAGAGGACGGGAAGCTTAACTATAAGATGCTTGCCGAGCAGGCCCGTTTCAATGAGGAAGATACCACCTGGACGATAAGAAATTTCAACGTTCGTGAGATATCGGATCTGGAAGAGAATCTGAGCTTTGGCAGGGAGAAGGACACCGTACTGCCATTTACACCATACGATTTTATTCAGAATCTGAAAGACATGGAAACCATGAGTTACAGGGAGCTGAATGAATTTATTGCCAATGAAAGGCTAAAAGGTTCCGAAACGGTTGTTTTTTATGAGGTGGAGCGGCACCGGCGGCTGGCCTTCCCGTTTGCTACCCTGGTGCTAACCTTTATCGGCGTGGCCCTGTCGAGCCAGAAAGTGAAAGGAGGCATCGGCCTGCACCTGGGTGCAGGGATAACCCTCAGCTTCGCTTTCATCCTTTTCATGCAGGTAACCACCACCTTCGCCACAAAGGGAAGCCTTCACCCCATGATGGCAGTATGGATACCCAACATAATTTTTGGCGCCCTGGGTGCATACCTGATCAAAATTGCGCCCAAATAGAAGGCCCCAGGCCCTTATGCGGACCTGAGGCCTTCGTATCCTGAATTAATTCAGGCTATGCCGCCTCGTCTTCACTGTTATCCGTATCCTTGTCCTTTTTGACAAAGAAATCAGGCAGCAAATAGCCCAGAACACCTCCCCAGGCCATGCTCATGTAGGGGTTTGATGTGATGGCACAAGTGCCTGTGCGGCAACCAATGAAATAAAAATAAGCATATCCGCCCAGGACTCCCAAAAGGGTAAAAGCCCCTACTACATAAAGATAATGGCGGCGCTCAACAAGAAAAGGAAATCTTTTCCGTTTTTCGCGCTGTGCGGAATCTTTAGCGATCGTATTTTCCATATTCATAACATTTTTTCTGACCAGTGTGTTTCCTGCTGATCAATATCACACAAAACTACTCGTCAATAGCAAATACATCCTTGATGCCCTTTTTGAGTGCATCTTTTGGAAGTGCGCCGGTAGCCATCTGCGGCTGTCCCTCCTTCGGCACAAACAAGATGGAAGGAATGCTGCGAATGCCAAACATGGCCGCCAGCTCCTGCTCCTTCTCCGTGTCGATCTTGTAAATGTCAACCTTGCCCTTGTATTCCTCAGACAACTCTTCCATGATGGGTGTTAACGTGCGGCAAGGCGCGCACCAATCAGCATAAAAGTCAATGATACAGGGCTTGTCTCCCGCAAAACTCCAGTCTTTGTTGTTTTCAAAGTCAAATACTTTCTCCTTGAATACTTCTTTTGTTAGATTTTCCATAAAAATAGTGATGATAAGATTTATAAATTATAGGTGATTTTCAATTGCAGCCAGCAGAGTTTCCTTCTGCTGAACTCCGGTAAAACGTTCCACTTCTTCGCCATCACGGAAAATGATCATGGTAGGAATGCTTCGCACGCCATAACGCGCAGCTAGACTTCCGTAATCATCAACGTCTACTTTCGTAATGTCAGCCAGCTCATGGATCTCGCCGGCAAGTTCCTCCAGTATCGGCCCCTGGGTCCTGCAAGGAGCACACCAGGTGGCCCAGAAATCTACCAGCACAACACCCTCAGCTATGGTCTCATCAAAACGCTCATCGTCCAGGTGAATGATATAGTCTGAAGATGGGGCCTGATTGCTGTCATTAACCGGTGAAATGAATGCACTTACACCAGCATGAATCACAAAAGCAGCAACCAGTGTTGCCAAAGCAACATATAAGGGCTTTATCCTGTGGTTTTTTTCTGATTTTCCCATGTTCGATTGAATTTTTTTACGTCAACAAATTATTAACTCGCTAAAAACCAAACAAAAACAAAATGTTAATGTTCAATATTTTGATCGCATAAAGATATATAGATGTTTTGTTCTGACAATACGAAGTGATGTTAAAAAAGTCTAAAGCCGCAAGCACCTGCTGATAAATGGCTTATTATCAAAGGAAGTCATTGCCCTGCGAGGATTCTGGCAACGAAGCATGCAAAACATGCCTGACAAGATAAGTCATGCCGGCAGGAAATGTTTCCGTCAGTTCATTAAATCCGGGATAAGACATGCTTATTCGATGCCTGCAAAGTGTTTCATGAACTGCACGCGCAGGAATGCTGCCGGGTTTTGCGTCATCTTTTGGCTCATTTTGCCACGGAAGTCGTCAATTTTCTCATAATTATTGGTTTCCATCCACTGGTGTATTTCTTTGTGGATGGGATCCAGGTGGGCCAGTCCGTTTAAATACAATGTGGAGCATACCTGTACCGCCTTTGCTCCGGCAAGAAGTTGTTTCACCACACCTTTGCCGTCATGTACACCGGTAGAGGCGCAAAGGTCTGTTTGCAACTGGCCCGACAGAATGGCAATCCACCTGAGGCTGAAACTGATTTCTTCCGGATTACTGTATAAGTGTGCTGCCTTGATACGCATGTTATCCACGTCAATATCCGGGTTGAAGAAACGATTAAACAGCACAATACCCTGTACACCAGTCCAGGAAAGCTTTTTCACCATGTTGCCCAGCCCCGAGAAGTAGGAAGATATTTTCAGCGATATGGGGATATTTATTTCCTTTTTCACTTGCTCCACTATATCAAAATAGGTCTGCTCATAGATTTTTCCTTCAGTATCTACCTGGGAAGGCAGCACGAACACATTCAGCTCCAATGCGTCGGCGCCGGCCTTTTCAATATTCTTTGCAAAAGCAGGCCATTCCTTCGCAGTGGTGCAGTTTATGCTTGCGATAACCGGGATAGAAAGTTTGTTTTTTGCTTCCTGGATGAGGTTGAGATATTCATCCAGGGTTTGCTCACGTGCATAGTTGCTGATATAGTCCTCCGCCTCCGTATAGGCAGTCTGGGTGTCTTCGTATGAAAAGACTTTACGTACTTCGACCTTTATTTGCTCTTCAAAAAGGGACTTCAGCACCACGGCACCTGCTCCCCTGGCATCAATCTCCTCCAGGTTATTCATGCTTTTAGTCAGGCCGGAGCTGCCTACGATTACGGGGCTTCGCAAGGGTAAGCCCATATAGGTAATAGATAGATCAGTCATAGGGCAAATATTTTAATGATGAGTTCTGGTCTGTTTTTTTTGGCAAACCTACATACATTTTAACAAATTCACAATAAAAAAACACTTCTTTAATCCCATCTGGATCATTATCCCTGTTCTTTCCTGCTCAAAAGTCGAAACTAAAAAGGGGTTTACTTATAGGCTATGCAACAGATGCCAATATATATATATGCGCGAGACCTTGTGTTTTATAGTTTTTGTACCTTTGTGCCCCTGAAAAATCATTTATAACCAAACCGTTAAGTTCTCAACCAGCAAGATGATGCACTCACTTTCGGGATTTCCGATTCAAACACATGAACAGCCTCTGGCGGTGCATTACAGTTTCCGCAACCTCATGGAGCCCCTTTTGGTGTTATTTAATAAGGCGGCCAGCGCAGAGATGCACAACAAGGACTATTACATCTCCTACAGCATTCCCGGCGGGGTTTATGGTCATTTTAAAGATTATCGTGTGAGCAATGATGATCTTTGCAGGATAGCCGGGAGCATAAGCAAGATGATAGACAACGGCGAGCGTTTCAGGAATGAGGTCATGCCGGCACATGAGATTAAGCACTATTTTGAAGCAACTAATCGCCGGGACATAACACACCTGCTGGATTCAAGGCCCGGAAACAAGGACATTGATGGTCTGAGGCTTGCACACCTCAATGGTTTCGGAGAGCTTTTGGTGAACCAGGTAAAGGAAAATTATGACCGCCTTAAACAGTTTAAATTGCTCCCTTACCATGAGGGCTTTTTTCTGATTGCTGACCCTGACTTTTTCGAACGCGTGATGCCTCCCAGGGGCAAGCAAAGTAAATATTTTGCTGGTTTTGAAGAGGCCGAAAGCACCATGAAACACCTTGGGATTTCGAGCTTTGCAGAGCTTAACGACGTGATCCGCGAGCAGCGCCTGCCAGAGTTCATCAAACTTTCTGAAGCATGGCAGGCCCGGCGCATCACTCAGGTTGCCGACGACATTGTGGGGCACAGCAATAAACCCCGGGTGGTCTTTATCGCAGGGCCCACCAGCTCAGGGAAAACCACCTCAGCCAACAGGCTTAAAATTGAATTGCAGGTGATGAAAAAAGAGGTGCTGATATTGTCGCTCGACAATTACTACCTGCCGCACAGCGCCATACCGGATGACCCCAATACGGGTATGAAAAATTTTGAATTGATTACTGCGCTTGACCTGAATTTATTCAGGGACAATATCAATGATCTCCTTTCCGGGAAAGAGGTATACCTGCCTAAATATCATTTCGACGGCAAAGGCCCGGTTCCGGACAAAAAAAGCACCAGCATAACCAGGGACACATACATTATCGTGGAAGGCATTCA
>SLEW01000156.1 GCA_007124575.1 Bacteroidales bacterium
AAAAAGGGGAGGTGTATTTTTTATTTCAAAAGCCTGAGGCAGGCCTGCAGGATCTAACTGCCATTATTTCCATTGACAGGGTTATGGATGGTGATGTGTATGCATATGCCAACACAATAAGTTTTCCGCACTTCCTGGATATGGACATTCCTTATGAAGTTCTCAATCATCCGGGTGATGTGGACTTTGATCTGAACATGAAGACATGGGAGGAACTCAAGACACGCGACCTGACTGACAGCTGGGATTTTTATCCCACCTATGAGGCCTATGTTTCGCTTATGTATGATTTTGAGGATGAGTTTCCGGATATGGTTGAGATTGTGAACATAGGGGAAACAGTCATGGGGCGCGATCTCTTATTTGCCAGAATATCTCCCCAGGTGGAAGCAAGACGGCCTGTCCCGCAATTTATGTATACTTCCACCATGCACGGTGATGAAACTGCAGGTTTTGTCCTTTCACTGCGGCTTATACACTACCTGTTGACAAATTATGGCGAAGATGAAGCCATTACTGACCTCATGAATAACGTGGAGATATGGATTTGTCCTAACGAAAACCCGGATGGCACCTATCGATATGACAACTCAACAGTTTCCGGGGCTACCCGTGGAAATATCAATGGCATAGACCTGAACCGAAATTATCCAAATCCGGTAAATGACCCATGGAGTGAAGAGCAGCCCGAAACCACAGCCATGATTAACTTCACCGACACCATGAATTTTATCATGTCGGCAAACATGCACGGCGGTATTGAACTGGTGAATTTTCCCTTCGACAGCTGGACATCGGGCCAGAACCAGCATGCAGATCACGACTGGTGGGAGTTTGTGATGTATGAGTATGTGGATACCGTTCATGCACACAGTCCGGCGGGATACATGACAGGCATGGGTGATGGGGTAACTCACGGGGGCGATTGGTATGTTATTTACGGGAGCCGCCAGGATTATTTTAACTATTATAAAAGCTGCCGTGAGTTCACTTTGGAGTTGAGCAACCAAAAGCTCCTGAACCCGGATCTGTTGCCTGCACACTGGGATTATAACTACCGATCCTTTTTAAACTATATCAGGCAATCCACCTATGGTGTGCACGGCTCCGTGTATGATAATGACTCCGGTGATCCGTTGCTGGCTGAAATGTACATTCCAGGGCATGACAGCGACAATTCCGGGGTCACCACTGCCTTGCCACATGGCAATTATAACAGGCCTCTTTTGCAGGGAAGTTACGACATACAGTATGGTGTGAATAACTACGATCCGGTGATGATTACTGGCGTGGAGGTGTTTAATTATCAGACCATGAAAATTAATATCGGCCTGGGAGATCATGTGTCAGATGAAATCGTGGAGGTGAGCATTGCCATGGAAGGAGATGGAGGGAGCGTGTATCCTTATGTGGGCACGGAGTATTTTAACGATGGGGCAAATGTTTTTCTGGAAGCCATCGATGAAGCAGGCTGGATCTTTGAAAAGTGGGTTATTGGTGATGAGAATTATTACAGCGCGGAAGTCACGCATGCCCTTGATGGGGATGTTGATATCACAGCACACTTCATGCCTGCCGGGGAGGCTCCCAAAATAACGGTTGACCCGGAAGAGTTGGCTTTTGGTGAAGGCGATATCGGTTCCGTACTCACGCAAATCATGGTCATCCAAAATGCTGGAAATGAAGTTCTGAACATCCAGTCTGTAAGCCTTGCCGGAGATGACGTGTTTTCACTTGATCACCCTGATGTAGCCAATGTCTTTCAGATTGAGCCAGGAAATGATGTTCCGATTGAAGTCTTTTTTATGCCTGAAGAGGAGGTGCATTATACAGCCACGCTTACCATTGAGAGCAATGATCCGGACAACCCGGAATTAACCGTGCCGGTGACAGGCGAGGGTGCTGAACCTACTTTTATAGCTGAACCTGAAGATTTGAGTCCTGAGCTCATCGTACTTTCAAACCCTGTTGATAAGCATTCAAAGGTTAAAACCCGGATCAAGGCAGCCATGCATGATGTTTCCCTGGCCTTATATGATCTGTATGGGAAAAAGATCGCCCTGTTGCACCAGGGAACATTGACGGCCGGAGAACATGTCTTTGAGCTGTCACCACATTATTCGCAGATGAGACCCGGCTTTTACCTGTTGATCCTTAAAACCAGGGATGGAGTGGTCAGCGAACGGATCATCAGGCTGTAAAGAAAGTCATCAAGAATAAAAAAATCCCGGATGAGTTGATTTTCCATCCGGGATTTTTACATGATTATGCGGCAGGTCTTTATTTTTTCAGATTCTCAAGCTGTGATTTAATGACGTGGATACGCGACTGTGCATCCTGCTGCTTTTTCTTTTCCATGGCTACTACCTTCTCAGGGGCATTCTGTACAAACTTTTCATTAGCCAGCTTCTTCTCTATCTTCTGCAAAAAGCCTTCCTGGTATTCCAGCTCCGACTCCAGGCTGCGGATTTCTTCTTCTGTGTCTATATGCTGTTCAAGCGGGATAAGTAATTCCGTGGATCTGACGATCACCGAGTGGGTGCCCTCAGGTTTTGTGCCGGTATATTCCAGCCTGTCGATTTTACAAAGCTTTTGTACTAATCCGTCAAATGTTGTGTCGGGCCGTTGCTCATTGTTTTTCTTTATGAAAAGATCGATTTCTTCTTTCTGTGGGATGTTTTTTTCCTGGCGCAGGTTACGGATCGCCATGATCACCTCCCTGGCAAAAGCAAAGCTCCTGGTAATTTCCTGGTCAAAAGGTTCAACCTTTGGAAAGGAAGCAATGGTGATGCTTTCACTCTCGCCGGTATTTCTGACATGCTGATATATCTCTTCGCTGATGAAGGGCATGAAAGGGTGGAGGATGCGAAGCAGCTTGTTCAGGAACTCCTTGGTTTTTTTGTAG
Source organism: Bacteroidales bacterium (assembly GCA_007124575.1). Classification (GTDB taxonomy): domain Bacteria; phylum Bacteroidota; class Bacteroidia; order Bacteroidales; family UBA7960; genus PUPG01. Next base: position 2,906 of record SLEW01000156.1, read on the forward strand.
GTATGGCCGTCTATGGGTTTTTGATATTCCGGCTTCACCATCTCCAGGTACCATGAACAGAAATCTTCCCAGATGAGCTTGTATACTGTCATCAATGCGTCGGCAATGCGATATTTTTCGAAATGGCTTTCAAGCGTGGTGAGCGCCTGGTTAAGGTTTGAATCAAACCAGCTGACGGCCGTGGCTGCATTATCCGGTTGAGGGAGGTTTTCGTCGACCTCCCAGCCCTGCGTAAGGCGGAAAGCGTTCCATATCTTGTTGCAGAAATTTCTCCCCTGCTCGCACAGTGATTCATCAAACAACAGGTCATTGCCTGCCGGTGAAGAGAAAAGCATACCCACCCTGACACCATCGGCACCATAATCATCCATTAACTTTATGGGGTCTGGTGAATTACCCAGGGATTTTGACATTTTGCGACCTTCCTTGTCACGCACGATTCCGTGGAGGTATACATTTTTGAAAGGAATTGCATTGCGAAACTCGAGTCCGGCCATGATCATCCGTGCAACCCAGAAAAACAGGATCTCCGGAGCTGTTACCAGGTCGTTTGTAGGATAATAATAGCGTATCTCTTCGTTCTCAGGCCTGTTAATTCCATCAAATACGGAAATGGGCCACAACCAGGAAGAAAACCAGGTATCTACCACGTCTTCATCCTGCCTGAGGTCTTCGTTGCTAAGATTGGGATCAATTTTTTCACGGGCTTCCATCAGCGCTTCGTCGCGGTTTCTGGCCACCACATAACGGCCGTCGGGAAGGTAATAGGCAGGTATTCGGTGCCCCCACCACAATTGACGGCTGATGCACCAGTCGCGGACATTTTCCATCCAATGTTTATAAGTATTCTTGAATTTCGGCGGATGAAACTGTATGGTGTCATCCAGGACCACATCCAGAGCGGGTTTTGCAAGGACATCCATCTTAAGGAACCACTGAAGCGACAGCTTTGGCTCAATAACCTCATCGGTACGCTCAGAGAACCCGATGCTGTTCGTGATGGTCTCCACCTTCACCAGGTGTCCCTTTTCCCTGAGATCTTCGGCTACCTTTTCCCTGGCTGCAAAACGGTCTTCGCCAATGTAGATCTCTGCTTTATTGTTAAGGGTTCCGTCATCATTAAAGATATCGATGGAGGGCAGGTTGTGCTTCAAGCCCAGGTTATAGTCGTTGATGTCGTGCGCCGGCGTGACCTTCAGGGCACCCGTGCCAAACTCCCTGTCAACATAATCGTCAAGAATAAAGGGTACAGGCCTGTTGATCAAAGGCACCAGGGCCTTCTTTCCCACCAGGTGTCTGAAGCGCTCGTCCTCAGGATGAATGCATATGCCCGTGTCGCCAAGAATGGTTTCAGGCCTGGTGGTAGCAATGGTTATGTATTCGTCGCTATCTTCAATCTGATAACGAACATAGTAGAACTTCGACTGCACTTCCCTGTGTACCACCTCCTCATCGGAGAGTGCCGTAAGGGCTTTCGGATCCCAGTTGACCATTCGTACACCGCGATAAATAAGGCCTTTCTTATAGAGATCAATGAACACGTTGATCACTGACTCTGACAGATCCTCATCCATGGTGAACTTTGTCCTTTCCCAGTCGCAAGAGGCACCCAACTTCTTTAACTGCTCGAGAATGATGCCTCCG
>SLEW01000105.1 GCA_007124575.1 Bacteroidales bacterium
GTGGATCGCCACCGGCCATGTTAACATCCATTGCACCCCAGTTATCGTGCGTACTGGTCCAATCGTCGGGAACTTCATCATAGGTGGTGCCCGTAAAATCTTCATAATAAGGCAATTCGGCAAACAGCACTGCATTCAGTTCTACCTGTACGGTTTTGTCCTCACCATCTACAATAAGATCAACGCTTTCATCCTGGTAACCGTCAAGAGACACCGTTGCCGAATAACTGCCATCGGCCAGTTCAATGGTAACCAAGCCTTCATGATCCGTATACACCGCATCATGGTCCTCGATGATGACCGCTGCATTTTCCAGGGCCACACCTTCACCGTTTGCTTCAGAGACATGGAAAGTAATATCATAAACATCAGGGAGTTCTTCCATATAAACATGGATATCCAGGTCCTGGTCTTCCACTGTGAAAGAAACTTCTTTTGCCACGAATCCTTCTGCGGTAATTGTTGCAGTATACTCATCTCCGGCACTCAGGTTGATGGTGGCAAGGCCATCTTCACCGGTGATATGATCCTCCCCGTCAACAGCTATCAAAGCTCCTTCGATTGGGGTTTCTTCAGCTGTGTCCTCTTTTATATGAAAGGTAACATCATAATAAATTGCAGACGCTTCCTCTATCAGCACATCATCCACGAGCCAATCATGCTGGTAGTCACCCTCATAAACAAATGCGATATAGATGGTCTCACCTGCATAATCATGGAGATCGAGAATTACTTGCTCCCAAACATAGTCATCAATTGACTCAGGAGACCATATTTCGACAAAATCCTCATCTGCCGGATCTGCACTACCGGTTGATATATGCACGCTGTTTTTCCCATAGGCATAGGCGTATGCATTATATGACCAAAAAGAAAGCCCGTATGTGTCTTCCTCCGGCACTTCTATGGCAGGAGTTATGAGCCAACCTTCGGCCGCATCAAAGGTATATTCATGTGCTGCACTTCGCATTCCCCCGGGTGTGTGATTTGTGCTGGATACATCCCAGCCATCTTCGCTATCTCCCAGTTCGAGGGTGTTCCAACCGGCAGGAGGAAAATCCTCTCCTTCAAAGTCTTCAAGCCAGGGGAATTCGCTGATCAACACATCTTCATCTTCACGCAGGGGATTATTTGACTCCCTTTCGCCACGGTTGTCAAGATTAGCTTGGTTGCCATCCGGCAATTCATCAGCAGGTAAACCCGTAAGTCCTTCGTAAAATGAAAGATCGGCTGTGGCCGTCAGACTGTTTTCAAAAGTTCCGGGGTTTTGCCAGCCCATTGCATTTGGTGAAAACAGCATCACCGTGATCATCAGTAAACATAATAAAGTAAGCTTTTTCATAGGTATTGGTTTTAATAATTTAAATTGAATGGTAGGTTTGTGTTGTGACGTTCGTTTTCAAGCAACATATCTGATGTCAAAACTATTTCTGTTGCTGAAGGGCTGCAATACCATACCTATGGTATATTTTGGATCAAGGCAGTAATCCCGGGGAGATTTATGTAATTTAGGCACCAAATACATGCCTGCATTTTGGTTAACCAATATGAAACCTCCATGCTAAAAAGTTGGCATACAAGGGAATGATTATTGAGCACTAAGCATGAATTGCAGCAAGCATGTAAGCAGCCACATCTTATGAAAGCATTCAGAAAAGTTTTATTTTTGAAATCAGTGATTAATTCAAGATTGCATTATCTTATGCTTATGCGAATCGTTAGGAAACATAAGGCATGGATTAGTCTTTTTGTGTTCCTGGTGCTTGCGGGTACGGTTTTGCTTGTAGCCCCATGGCGTGAGAGCGCAGAAGTAAGTGAAAAGCAGGTACCGGCCTCGAACCCCTTGCTGATTGAATTCAGGAGCATGGCCGAAGAATTGGTATATGTGGACCCGCATCGGGCGAGGGAACTTGCAAAAAAAGGGCTTGAGTTTGCTGATGCAGAAGGCGACAACATAAAAGAGGCAATTTTCAGTCACCTGATCGGCAACACCTATCTTTATCAGGGCAGAAATGAAGAAGCTCTTGCTTTTTTTCACCGCTATCTCGAGCTTGCCCTTCAGGAAAATAACCCCGTGCACACAGGCAATGCCTATGGCAGCTTGGGGCTGGCCTATTCAAGCGTACGCAACTACAAGGATGCGGTCGATCTTTTGCATAAATCTGCCCGCATTCACGAACAAAACCAGCAATATAGAAACGCGTCGATCACGCTCAATAACCTTGGCCGCATTTATTTTAACATTGACGACCTGGAGAATGCGTTCGACTACTTCAGGCAAGCATACAGCCTGGCATATCATAATGAACATGATCTCGCCCTGATGGCAATATCTAATCACCTGGGCATGTATTACCAAAAGAAGAACATGCCCGACTCAGCATTGCATTATTTTGATGATGCACTTGCATATGCATCCAATAATAATTATGGTCAGATTATCATTCACAACAATATCGGCGACTTCCACCTGGAGATGCTTAATTTTGAAGATGCAGTGCATCATTATGAGCTAAGTGATTCACTATCAACGGAACACCAGTACGTCACCACGGATTGCTTTCCGCAAGCAGGGCTTGCCAATGCCTATCACAGAATGGGAGATATAGAGTCAGCTTACAAACATGCCAAAAGAGCTTATACAAGAGCTGCAGTTACTGAAAACGATGATCTTTATCACATTGCACATGAAACATTGGCCGGTATCTACCATTCAAAAGGGGATTTTCTGGGCGCTTATGAGCATCATAAGGCTGCAACAGGCATTCGGGCAAGGATATATGAAGAATCAGAGTTTTTCCAAGTGTACAGGGTGGAAATAGAATCCTTGAGTGAGCAGATGGAAGTTACCCAGCTGGAAGTTGAACAACAGGAGCTGCTGCTGTCCCGCAGGCAAAATGCAATCATTCTCATTGTCATTGCCTCCTTTTCGCTTTTGGCCATGCTCTCGCTTTTATATTATTCTTACCTGCAGCGCATGAAGCAAAAACAAAAGGAAAAACTGCACGAAAGCAGGATCAGGTATACCATGGAGAAAAACTTTGCCGTGATGGAAGCCGAAACAAGCGAAAGAAAAAGGCTGGCCAGTGATCTACATGACGGAATCGGAACACAACTCTCCCTCGTGAAACTGACATTAAGCAATATTCTCAACAAAAAAAACCTGGAAGGCGAAAAAAGAGACCTCCTGTTATCCAATACGGTTCATCATATTAATGAGGTGATCAACGAGGTGCGCCAGATCTCCAACACGATGACCCCGATTACATTGGCAGAAAAGGGATTTAAGGAAGCGGTCAAAGAGCTCGTTTCCAGGTACAAGCGATTGAAAAGCCACACGATCGCACTGAGCATTAGTGGTGTGCAGGACACAATCAAACCATTCATCGAACACGCCATCTACCGCACCATGCAGGAAATAATCAATAATGCACTCAAGCATGCCGATTGCACGCAAATCGACATCCAGATCATTCAAAACAAGGACGAATTTACCCTCATGATTGAAGACGATGGCAAAGGATTCGACACGCAACAAGTGACGAACAACAAAGGATTTGGGCTAAAACAAGCCACATCAAGAATAGAAGGACTTAATGGCCAGCTTTACATTGACAGCATGCCCGGCCGGGGTACCATAGTAACCATCAGCTTACCTTTGAATAATGCAATCAATGAAACTGCCGGGTGAGCCAATTAGTTAAACACGGGAGGCATTCATACTTCAACGAGCCCCTCCTTAATGGCATACCTGAGAAGGCTAATGGCAGAATTGGCATTGGCTTTGGAAAAAATGTTCTTTCTGTGAGTTTCCACTGTCCGATGACTAATAAATAATTTTTTGGCGATCTGGGTATTTGAATGCTCCTTCAGAATTAACCTTAAAATTTCTGTTTCACGGCGGGTGAGCTTGCTTTTGCTGATGTCGTCGTGTTCCTCGAACTCGTCTGACGTTCCCAGCCTGTCTACAATGGTATCCTGAATGCTTTGGCTGATGTATTTTTTTCCCCTGGCAACCGTCCTGATGGCCTTCACCAACTCCGTGAGGTCGTCAGATTTCAATGAATAACCAAGAGCTCCGCTTGTCAGCATTTTTTCGATGTGCCGGTAACTGTTATGCATGCTCAGAGCTAATATCCTGGCGTCCGGATCCTTGTCCATGACCATTTTTGTGAGCATGATGCCAGACACCTCGGGCATGTTGATGTCCATCAATATGATATCCGCCGCAATCCTCTCATACTGTTCCAGGAAATGGTCTCCTGTGGTTGATGAACCTATGAAGTGAAACGACTTTTCGTCGGATAGCAACGCCTGCAATCCTTTAATGAACAAATTATGATCATCAACCATGTAAATCCTGATTCGATCCATAAACAACGCCTTTACCAGTGCTTGCCCTAAAAAACCAATATGCTGAATTGAATTTTTTATCGGCAAATCAAAAATAAAGGTTTTTCTTATGATATACACACCTCACCAGGGAGTGATAACATGCAAAACAAATAAGGCAGCCCGGAGAAAAAGAAATACATGTCTCATA
>SLEW01000087.1 GCA_007124575.1 Bacteroidales bacterium
AAAGTAAAACGCAGCGACACATTTCCCACATCAATTTCTCTGAAACGGTCCATTTCAAGGCTTTCTGACAGGCGCACGAGGACGGGCAGGTTTTGCACCACCACATTTCGCGAGCGGATGCTTCCATTTCCTGAAAGGGTTTCCAGCCTGGGCTGCATGTTTTGGTCGAGGGTGGCGTTCAATGTGAGTCCGCCTGAAATAATGCCATTGGCATATTCTCCAACCGGGGCGAGTACTTCCATGGTATTAAAGGTGTGAAATGTCTCCTGGATATCAAATCCGGACAGGTCCAGTGAAAACGCCACATCCGGGTCTTCCTTCCGGGTATCGTACAGTCCACTGAGTGTCAGGCTACCGCCCAGAAGATCCATGGTGAGCTGATCCAGCAAGGCATTCTGATCAGCGATACGGACATTGCCGTTCAGGTTTCGGATATCCATGTCGTCAAAGATGAGCTGCCGGATGTTTGCACGAAGGGAGAAGTCGACGTTTTCAGGTACGGCGATCGCTGACATCTTGCCAGGAGCTTCCCTGCGGACGGCCTCCAGGTCGGGAGAGTCTTCCCTCCGGGCCTGCAGCTCTGCCGAATCCGGCATGTCGGGCATAAACTGGTTAACGTTAAGATAATCGGATGACAGGCTCATGTTGCCTCTGAGCACATCTCCATCAAACACATATTGCAATAAATTATCCACCCGGCCACTAACGTCCACGATGTTATCGGCCATGCCAGCCCTCATCCTTTCGATGGCAAAATATTGCGGGCTAAAGCTTGTCTCCAGGAACTCCACCTCCAGGGGAGCCGGCAGCATGCCCATGTCAGCCATCACATTGGCAGCGGTTAGATTTCCCGTGGCATGAAATTGCTGATAGGCCCCTCTCTCCAGTGATGACAGGTGTCCACGGGCCTCAAGCTGGCTTTCCACCCTTCCCCGCAACAGCATTTCTTCATCCATGGGCAGGAAGCGCATCACCTCACCCAGGTCGAGACTTGTATTCAGGGCGGCATCTATCCAAAGGTCAGATATGGGATCCCGCATGGCAAAACGTGCTTCAAAGGGGTTTCCTGCCATGTTCATGGCGAAAACCGGCATGTCCACCACAACATCATCCATGGAGTTTCCCTCATTGGCCACACGGGCATCAATATTCACATCGCGCACGGCGTCGGGCAGGTCAGGATAGTTAAACATGCCATTGTCCACTTTCAGTGAAAGGTCAAATCCGGGGATCCGTTCCCCTTTAAGCAAGCCATTTACCTGGCCTTGCAGGGCCATTGTGCCTTCTGTCTGCAGGGCAGCAAAATCATCGGTATATATGGCGGGTATCAGCGACAGGAAGGCGGCAAAGTCGGACCTTGCGGCAGCAAATGAGAAGTCCATCATGGTACCGCCATCTTCCGGGATGCTGATGACCCCATCGAAGGCCAGTGGGAGGGCGTTCAGGGTGATTTCATTTTCACGGAAGGTAAAAATCCAGTCGCGCAAATCCATTTCCACCTCGGCGGTGAGGTCCACGCCCACATTGCTCAGGATGGGCATCCTGTCATAGCGCAGGCTGAAAGCATCAATCCTGGCATTGCGGGTACGCAGGTTAGTCACATCCATGGTGAGATCACCACGCATCCGTCCGGTGAGCCCTTTCACATCCACGTAAGTGAGAAAAACATCATCATGATAAAGGATGTTGGCGTCACGAATGTCGATGCTGCGCAGGGCAAGGGAAAAATCAGACGCTTCTGCGGGCTCTGGCGCTTCCTCCGCAGGTGGCACGATGTCCCAGTTGGCACTGCCATCCTCAAGCAACCGAAAACGCAAGTCTGGCCGGCTCAGTTGGATATGCTTAATCTCAAAACCCTCTCCAAAAAGGCTTCTGAGGTCAATGGTTACCCTGAGCCGTCCGACATCTGCCAGGGTGTCGCCCTCAAACGGAGCTTCATTCACTACCAGGATGTCATCGATGCGAAGCGATGCATCAGGAAAGTTACGTATGAGAGAAAGACGATAGCTCCCGAAGTCCACCCGGGCATCCAGATGTTCATTCACCTCGTGTTTGATACGATCTACAATCGCACCCTGAAACACAAAAGGCAGGGCGATCAGCAGGATGAGCACTGCCAGAATCACAATCAAAAACCATTTTATGATCTTTTTTACCATGGCGATAAGGTTTTAAGAAATGTATGTTTAAATTACACAAAGGCAATATATAATAATTATACAATATGTTCCGCTGTGATTTTCGATAATACGGACGGATATGTAAAATTACGGAAAATATTGGTAGAATTATTGGGCACACAAGTGTTAATGACCTATAATTATTTCCATAACAAAGGAAAACTGGCACCAAATTTGTATTTTTGAAGGTTCAATTGAAATATTTGTATCCATAAAACAATAACACTTCCATGAAAAATCGTTTTTTACGCACAATAAGCTTTCTTTTACTCACAATGATCATCTCTGCGGTGCAGGCACAGATCACCACGGATCCGGCCCTGCCCATCGCCGATGATCCCGTTACCATTACTTTCGATGCCACCCAGGGTGGTGGTGGGATGGAGGGTTATACCGGCGACGTGTATGCCCATACCGGCCTTTACATTGACGGAGATGAGTCCGAGTGGGCATATGTTATCGGACAGTGGGGAGATAATGACGAGCAGCCCCAGCTCACACGTATTGGTGAAGATCTTTATGAGCTGGAGATCGCGCCATCCATACGCGAGTTTTATGGTGTGCCTGAAAACGAACTCATCACCGGCATGAACTTCGTTTTCCGCGCAGCAGAGGGCAGCCCGCAAACGGAAGATCTTTTTGTGGAAGTGGTTGAAGAAGGACTTAACATTTCCATACAGTCGCCATCGGGCATGCAGCCTGTTTTCGCCTTTGGCGACGAAGTGCCTGTTCAGGCTTCGGCTAATGAATCCGACTCCATTGCCCTCTTCATCAATAACAACTACCTTTTCTCAACAACAGATGCCAGTCTGCATTATGACTGGCTGGCCGACGATTATGGCAACCAGCAGATCCTGCTTATCGCCTATGGCGGTGACGACACCGCCGAAGCTGAAACCTCTGTGTTCATTCGCCAGGATGTGGAAGAAGCTCCCCTGCCTGATGGCATGGTAAACGGCATAAATTATCTGGATGAAAATTCAGTCACGCTTGTTTTGCATGACCCGCCGGCATTAAAAGATTTTGTTTTTGTCATTGGTGATATGAATGACTGGACGCTTTCCAATGACCACATGATGTACCGCACACCGGATGGCACCCGCTTCTGGATTACCCTTACCGGTCTACAGGAAGACCAGGAGTACGGATTCCAGTATTATATCGACGGGGATTTGCGTCTGGCCGACCCTTACACGCACAAGGTTCTCGACCCCTGGAACGACCATTGGATCGACGACTTCAACTATCCTGACCTGAAGCCTTACCCCGACGGGCAAACACACGGCCTGGTGAGCATCATGCACCCCGGACGCACGCCCTACGAATGGCAGGTGAATGACTTTACCCCGCCGGCCAAAGAGGACATGGTGATCTATGAGCTCCTTATCCGTGATTTTGTGGATACCAGCGCGATCAAAACCGTGAAGGACTCTCTCGACTATTTGGAGGAGCTGGGCGTGAATGTGATCGAGCTGATGCCAATCAACCAGTTTGAAGGTAACATCTCATGGGGTTACAATCCAGCCCTTTATTTTGCGACCGACAAAGCATATGGCACCCGACAGGATTATAAAGAGTTTATTGATGCCGCCCATGAGCGGGGCATGGCCGTGGTGCTGGACATCGTGCTGAACCATAGCTTTAACCTGTCACCCCTCGTTCAGATGTATTTCGATGACGATGCCGGCAGCTGGGGTCAGCCCCTTCCGGAAAACCCGTGGTTCCTGGAAGATTGCCCGCACGAGCCCTGGTGCTGGGGTAACACCTTCGACCAGGACAGCCCTTATACGCAGGAGCTCTTCAAACGCATCGTCCAGTACTGGGTGGAGGAGTTCCGTATTGACGGCTACCGCTTCGACTTCACCAAAGGCTTTACCAACGAACAAACAGGAGGTCAGGGGTGGAACTACGATGCAAACCGCATCGCCAACCTGAAGCGCATCGCCGACGAAGTGTGGGAGGTGAACCCGGATGCCTATGTTATCCTGGAGCACTTCACGGCCAATGATGAAGAACAGGAGCTTTCCGATTATGGAATGATGCTCTGGGGAAACATTACACATACTTATCAGGAAGCTGCCATGGGATGGCTTGACGACAGCAACTTCGATTGGATATCTTACACGGAGCGTGGCTGGGATGACCCCCACCTGGTTGGATACATGGAAAGCCACGACGAAGAGCGCATCATGTTCAAAAACCTGCAGTACGGCAATTCTAACAATCCCGACCACGACATCAAAGACATGAGCACCGCACTGCGCCGCGCCGAGCTGGTGGCCGCATTCTATTTCCCTATTCCCGGACCCAAAATGATATGGCAGTTCGGTGAACTGGGATACGA
>SLEW01000134.1 GCA_007124575.1 Bacteroidales bacterium
ATGGTTTTGACCTTTTGATAGGCGAGCTCGAAAGTTTTTTTGCCCGGATGCCTCCATTCGGCCCGGACAAAACAGACCTTTATACCATGCTCAGGGCTCCTTTCCGCCATGCCCCGGATGATTTTTTTGCACAGCTCGACTATATCCTCAGCCATTGGAAAGATTACCTCCCATCTGACTTCAGGGAGGATATCCTCCAGGGAAAAGACATGATGAAAGAAGACATCATGCTTGAAGGACATCCCGGAGCAACCCCCACCTTCGTGCCTGACTATCTTGGCAAAGATGGCCAGAGGGGCATGCACCTGGGAAAGTCTGGTTATGACGCGGCACATGATTCCCTTTCTGACTATGAAGAGGCCGAGCGTTTTACGGAAGACACGCACTGGATGCCCCGCGTGGTGCTGATAGCTAAAAACACTTATGTATGGCTGGATCAGCTTTCGAAAACATATCAGCGCAACATCAGGCGCCTTGATCAGATACCTGATGAAGAACTTGACAGGCTGGCAGCGCGCAGCTTCAATGGGCTCTGGCTTATCGGCATCTGGGAGCGAAGCAATGCCTCCCGGAAGATCAAACACCTGATGGGCAACCCTGACGCCATCTCCTCTGCCTATGCCCTGTATGATTATGAAATCGCACAGGATCTGGGCGGCGAGCAGGCATACCACGACCTCAATGAGCGGGCTAAAAAACGCGGCATCAGGCTGGCCAGCGATATGGTACCCAACCACACCGGGGTATATTCCAAATGGGTAATAGAACATCCCGATTACTTCATACAGTCAAAAGAGCCCCCCTTTCCGAACTATTCATTCACCGGCGAGAATCTCTCTGAACATCCCGGCGTGGAGGTGCGCATTGAAGACGGCTATTACAACAAAACGGATGCTGCCGTGGTATTCCAGCGTATCGACAGGCAGAACAACGACGTACGGTATATCTATCACGGCAATGATGGCACCATGATGCCCTGGAACGACACGGCCCAGCTTGACATGATCAAGGCGGAAGTGCGGGAAGCCGTGATGCAAAAGATTTTTCATGTGGCCCGCAGGTTCAGCATCATCCGCTTTGATGCGGCCATGACGCTCGCCAAGAAACACTTTGCCCGGCTCTGGTACCCAAGGCCAGGCACCGGAGGGGACATACCCTCCCGGGCTCAGCATGCCATGAGCAAAAAAGCCTTTGATGCCCTCTTCCCCGAAGAGTTCTGGCGCGAATTGGTAGACCGCATCAACAACGAAATGCCCGAAACATTACTGCTGGCAGAAGCTTTCTGGTTCATGGAAGGCTATTTCGTACGTACCCTGGGCATGCACCGCGTGTACAACTCCGCCTTCATGCATATGCTTAAAAACGAAGAAAACGAAAAGTACCGCGACCTGATCACCAACACCCTGGAGTTTGAACCCGAGATCCTCAAACGCTATGTCAACTTCATGAGCAACCCCGATGAGGAAACTGCCATCCAGCAATTCGGCACCGGCGACAAATATTTCGGGATCTGTGTGATGATGAATACCCTTCCCGGGCTCCCCATGTTTGCCCATGGGCAAATCGAAGGGTTTACCGAAAAATACGGCATGGAATACCAGCGCGCATATTATAACGAGGAGCCCAACCACGAACTCATTGCACGGCACGAAAAGGAGATCTTTCCGCTCACGGCCAAACGTCACCTTTTCAGCGAAGTACGACATTTCCGGATTTATGATTTTATCACAAGCCACGGCCAAATCAACGAAAACGTGTTTGCCTATACCAACAGGCACAAATACGAAAAAGCTCTCGTGCTATTCAATAACACATACGACATGACCGAAGGCCGGATTCACAGGTCAGCACCCAGGCTGCCAGGAGAAAGCCTTTCAAAAGAGCTTGTTTCGTCGACGCTGGGTGATGACCTGGGCATGAAAAACGATCCGCACTTGTTCTACCAGGCACGAGAGCATATCTCTGGCATGGAATACCTTTTCAGCGGCAAAGATATTCACGGGAATGGACTTTTCAGACACTTACAAGGCTTTGAATACCGTGTTTTCCTTGATTTTTATGAATTATATGATGAAAATGGCCAGCTCCGGTCCTTATATGAACGTTTGCAGGGCCAGGGAACAGAGAGTTTACAGCTCACCCTTGATCTGGAGAGGTTAAAGCCTTTGCATAATGAATTCCGTAAGTTGTTTGACCCGGAAAACATTCAGCATTTCACTGAGAAATCAGTAAAACAGGGGAGTTATGTTGACCAGGCTAAAAATTACCGGCGGTTGCAGGATGGTTTTCTTAATTTCGCCCGCATGGCTGCCGATAACAGTGATGTGAGCATCAACCCTGAAGGTGTCACCGAAAGTTTTACAACCCGGCTTGAAAGCATTGCAGGTGGCATGATGTTTCTCACCACAGGTGATGACCGCATCCGGGATTTACTCCCGGCCACACCATTTGAAACCATGGAAGACACCCTGATGCTTTCCACGAGCAAAAACTACCGTGAAAACACAGTAATTTTCATGCCTTATCTTGCCCTGGACTCCCTGGACCAATCAGTCCGCGCAGAAGATACTTTGTTTGAAAAGCTTCTGCTGGATTATCCGCTTGGTGACGTGCTGGCCCAAACAGGTCATAGCTGGTCAGATGTTGAGCGCTATAAACTACTGATACGCATATTGAAAAGATATGGCAACCAAATTTTCGACTTCTATGGCAAACCTCTGCGTCGCGGGCGGCCATCAAAAAACCGGATTAATGACCCTGTGATCATAGCACAAAAAGAAGTACTCCGTGCCATGCTCTCCGACACCCTGGTGAGAGAGTACCTGGGGGTTAACCGGCATGAAGGCATATGGTATTACAGCAAGGAGGCATTTGAACAGCTGTGCAGCTGGCTCTATACTGCCTCCTACTTTTCCTTTTTCCGGAAGAAAAAGGGCATAAAATACGACCCCAGCAAGATGAAAGGTGCCATCAGGCGCTCCATAATAATGCTCACGGAGGCCTTCGCCTTGTCAGACCAGGCCGGATACCAGCTGGAAAAGCTTTCAGAAAGCCTGAAAGAAGAGTAAAAGGTATAGCACAAAAGGGCTGAAAGGTCGTTGGGTTTTTCGTTCAGCGTTCTGTGTTTACAAGGGATCAGTCAGGTCAAAATCAGCCTGAAACACCACCTCACCGTCATAAAGCAAGCGATATGAGTAGGTGGTCATCTCCTCGTCCATAACTACTCGCCACTCCCGTCCGTGATAATCTTCCAGGAGTTCACGTGAGTAGTCGTCTTTAGGAAAATGTTGTGCATAGGCAGTGCCTGTGCCGTCGGCATAACCGCCATAGAGGGTTTTCTCTTCGGGGGTGCCGTCGGGATACCGGTGATCGTGGCGAAACCGCAGGCGACCATCTTCCACAAGTAACATCCATGTGCGGGAAGTATCGTCTCCAACATGGAAGGGGATGTGTACTTCGCCTTCTTCACATTTGGTCACATGCATCACAAAAGGATCGTCAGCCCAGCTCTCCCGGCCATCAGCGAGGTAAGCCTCCTCCCCGGGAAATGATTTGCCGCAAAGGCTGGCAAGATTATCCATGAACGCCCGTTCCTCGGGAGTTAGTCCGCCCTGGGCAAACCTTTCGCCCTCGCGTGCTTCCATTTCGACCTGACCTTCATGTTCTCCGCGTTGCTCTGGAGCCTGTCCGCAAGCAAAAAATACCACGGCCATCAATGCAATTAAAAAATGTTTGTTCATCACTGTTATGTTTTGTTTAAGAACTGATTTACGCTACAAAAATGGAAAAAAATATCCGTTCCCGGCAATAAAAAACACAAAATCATGAAAACAGGTGTAACATTTCATGGTTTTGGGCCGTCATACCATCGAAAGCAAGCATATCAAACAAAACCCTTTGCAACCAATAAAACAAGAACCATTAAATCTTACAATCATGAAAACAACAACATTTTTTTCCATCATCATCGCATTCTTACTAACATTACCAGCGTCATACTCGGCGGAAGTAATTACAGAGCAAAGAGAGGCCACTGACTTTAACGGTATTGAAGTCACGGGCGTTTTTGAAGTAGTGCTTTTCCCGGGCGACAGCTACTCCCTCGAAGTTGAGGCACCCGCCGAACACCTGGAGCACATAGAAACCCTGGTTGAAGACAACATTCTTTATATTAATTACACAAGGCGCGCCCGCAACCTCAGGGATCTGACCGTGCGGGTCACAGCACCTGAGTTCAGTTACCTGAATGCCAGCGGGGCGTCAAGCGTGAGCAGCGAAGAAACACTTTCCGCATCTGCTATGCGCCTCAGTGTATCCGGGGCTTCCAGCATGGATGTAAATGTAGCGACAGATCATCTGACCACAAATATCAGCGGGGCCAGCAGCATTAACCTGGCAGGTGAGGCTACAAGGCATGACCTCAGCGCAAGCGGTGTTTCCAGGGTACGC
>SLEW01000314.1 GCA_007124575.1 Bacteroidales bacterium
ATCGAGGGTTTGTCCGTAGCGCACAGGCATGGCAAGGGCACGTGCTCCTGCCAGCACCAGGTACTCTCCGGTAATCATCAGCTTGCCATTGGAGCGAAAATGCATTTTTGTCACATTAATATGCGGTGATCAGGGTGTTCTTAGTTTCTCAAGGTATGATACCACGGCCTGGTAGCTCACCTTTTTATCTTCAAAACGTGCTTTAATTTTTTCTGTTTCTTCCGGTGTTGTTTTTAACTGCAGGATGATGTTGGAAAGGTGCATGCGCATGTGGCCTGATTGGATGCCTGTGGTGGTGAGTGATCTGACAGCTGCGAAATTGTTTGCCAGTCCGGCTGCCCCGGCTATCCTCATTAGCTCTGAGGCTGTCGGGTTTTCAAGTATCTCCAGCGAGCGTGACGCCAGGGGATGCAGCCGTGTCAGTCCGCCTGTAGTGCCTAAAGCCATGGGCATCTTCAGGGAGATGGTGAATATGCCGTTTTCAATGGTTGCCGTGCTCAGGGATCTGTATTGTCCTGAGCGTGCAGCATACGCATGAGCCGCGGCCTCAATGGCGCGGAAGTCATTACCCGTGGCCAGGATCACGGCATCCACACCATTCATGATCCCCTTGTTATGGGTGGTGGCACGATATACATCTGATTCTGCGATCCGGACAGCCATCACAAAGCGCCGCGCAAAATCCCTGGCAGAAAGTAAGGCTGTTGCCTCTTCCAGTTCTTCAAGCTTGCATGAGGCACTTACATGTACCAGGCATTTGTCGTTGTAGTTTGACAAAATGGCCATCAACGGTTCAAAGTCATCCGCATGGAAGTCTTCCGTATCTTTGAAAAAGGCTTTCAGGCCTTCAGCAAACTCTTCAAGGCATGAGTTTATAAAGTTTGCCCCCATGGCATCTATGGTGTCAAACGTGGCTAGCAGCTGGAAATAATTTCCCAATATGTCTGATCGTTCTTTCAGCTGTAATTGCCTTATCCCACCCCCACGCCTTTCCATGTTCCGGGTAACAGGAGCCACATAATTGCGTAAAAAGGCTTCTATTTCTGTCATGGCGGCATTCAGCCTGTTATGATCCCCGGCAAACAGGAAGTGCAGCTGCCCAACCTTGGTCTTACTTTCTACCTGTGCATGGAAGCCACCCCGCGCAGCCCAGAACCTGGCAGCGGAGGATGCTGCAGCCACCACGGAACTCTCTTCAATGACCATCGGTACCATGTATTGCTTCCCGTTGACAATAAAATTGGGAGCCACATTATATGGCAGGGGATAATTAGAGACGGTATTTTCGCTGATCCCCTCCAGTATCTGCTGAATATCCGGATCAGGGTGTATAAAAGATTCAAGCTCCTCTTTTGCAGCCTCCGGATCAGCACAGCTTGAAACTGCCAGCCTGCGTTTTTCCTCTGATGATAATTTGGAAAACCCTTTGAGTATCTTCATGGATATAAAAATGTCGAAATGTCAGAAGGTTGAAAGGGCCAGTCAAGCCCGTCTCTGCCCCGGATTTGCATAACATCTCAAAAAACCCCAAACCTCAAAGCTTTTATCCTCTGATCCTGAGGTATGCATATGCCATTTCCAGCCCTTTAACCTGATATTTTACGAATTTACGTAAATCCTCATAATCACCCCGGGCATATTTCAGAAAAGTGGATGCCTGTCCATAGATGGCAGGCAGGGAAGATTTCCGGATCAGGTAGTACCCGTCAAGGAATGATTTAATACCGCCGGATACGATGATTTGCCCGCATCGGATCTCTTGCTTTTCCTGTTGGACGACATGGTTGATCATGTCAAGCATCTGTGCAGCATCATGGCCTATGAATGACAGAGGCTCAAAGAGCTCCTGAGGCTGGCTTTTGTCACGAAGGAGTTCTACCTTGGCGAAGTTTGTGCCGCCAAAAGCACCAAACTCTATCGCTGCCAGGGGCATCTTAAGCAATGTGCGAAGGCTTTCCAGGCCCATTCCCTGGCCTACTTCCTTGGCCATGACAGGAAAATCCACCAAATCGAGTAATTGTGAGATGGATTCTGCGGGAGTTTTTTGCAGCCTGTCGCCTTCTGGCTGAAACCACTCCTGCATCGGGTTAATATGGATGATCAATCCATCGGCCCTGAGTTTGCTGACCAGGCGTTTGATTTTATCCAATTTATTTTCCTGCAGGAGGATCTCCAGCTGGTTGATGCCCAGGTTGGCGTATAAGGGCAGGTTGTTGCCTATGGTGTCTCTTATATCAAAATCAGGTAAATAGGCATCGTCATCCAGGATGATGCGGCAGGATCCCAGCCCCATGCCCATCCCAAACTCATTACATGCCCTGGCCAGGTTTTTGTTAATGTGCCCTGCCATCTTTGTGCCTCCCGTCATGCTGGAGACCCACAGAGGAAGGGTAAGCTTTTTCCCGATGAAGTGGGTTTCCGGGATGGCTTTATCGGGGTGCTTGCTGAGCACAGGCTCATACATGAACCTGTTATCGAGCTGGTTTACAAGAGTTTGCGACTCAAAGGCCAGGTCAATGTGGTCTTTTTTACGGTCTTCCATAAGGCGAAACGGGTTTTATACGCCCAGATAGCGGGATATTACCATCCTGAGTATTTCTGAAGTGCCTTCTCCGATTTGGAGCAATCGCTGGTCACGGTAAAACCTTTCCATGGGATGCGGCTTGAAAAATCCCTTAGCGCCGTGTATCTGCAGGCCTTCGTCAGCTATCTCCCTTGCTATTTCCGAGGAATATAATTTAGAGATTGCTGCCTCCCTGGCAAACTGCATGTTGTTGTCTTTTCTCCAGCAGGCATTGTACAGGGTATTTTTTGCCAGTTCTATCTTTACATCCATGTCTGCCAACTTAAAGCCAATAGCCTGGAATTTCGAAATGGGTTTTCCGAACTGCACCCTGTTTTTGGCATGTTCAAGCGATGCTTCCAGGACACCGTGCGATAGGCCAAGGCCGATAGCTGCGATGGATAGTCGCCCGGAGTCAAGCGTGTTGAGCATGATGCGGCCACCCTGGCCTTCTTCGCCAAGGATGTTTTCAGCGGGCACCCTGCAGTTATCAAAATAGAGCTTGCCGGTGTCGCTGGCACGCCACATCATCTTACCCTTGCTTGGCTCTGAAGTAAACCCGGGTGTGCCCTTTTCCACGATAATGGCAGAAAGACGCTTCTTGCCCCTGTTTTCTCCTGTAACGGCCTGAAGGGTTATACCCCCTGAAATGGCGGATGCGGAGTTGGTGATGTGGTTCTTGGCCCCATTAATGACCCAGTGGCCGTCCTGGAGCTTGGCAGTGGTCTCCGAGCCCATGGCATCTGACCCGGCATTTTCCTCTGTCAGACCAAAAGCCCAAGTCATCTTGCCTGTGCATAAAGGGGGGATAAAACGTTTTTTCTGTTCCTCGGTGCCATATTTTAAAATGGGGGCTATCCCAAGCGAGTTGACAGATGCAACCGTGGCAGCCTGGGAGCTGTCTACACGAGCCAGCTCTTCTACAATAATGATGTACGATAAGGTATCCAGCCCCTGACCACCTAGTTCAACGGGTGCCTGTATTCCAAAGAAACCCATCTCACCCATCCGGGCGGTCAGTTCCTCAGAAAACAATTCCTTCTCATCAAGCTCTCCTGCCAGTGGCCTGATCTCCTTCTCTGCAAAATGGCGAACCTTAACCCTCAGCGCTTCGTGGGCCTCTGTTAAAAATGGACTTTGCGACATGTATGATCAATTGATTTTAAACTTAGTATAGAAATATATTGCTATAGAAATAACAACAAACCTTGTCGTTCGGTTTTGTAAAAGTATAAATTTTTCTTTAGCGGTGAGCTATTTATTTGAGGGCTTTATCTGTTAAATGTACTAGTGGGGCGTTATCCGGAACGACATCACCTTGTTTTACATGTATCTTTTTTATAAACGCCTTAGCCGTTGAGGTGATCTTATTTTCCATTTTCATTGACTCAAGGATGAGCAATGTTTCCCCCTTGCTGACCTCCTGTCCCTCATTGGCAAGAATGTCTACCACGGTGCCGTGCATGGGAGATTGTATGAGGCTTTCCCCTTCCAGGACGGGGTTTTCATTGATCTGCTTGAGTGTTTCTTTGCCCAGATGTCTTACCGGGCTTACCCTTGCCGTTTTCCCTTCGTGCTGGAATATAACTTCACCGTTATCAGTAAGATAATAAAGCGTGTGGACACAGCCACCCATTTCCATGGTGAGGGTATGCTCGTTTTTGTCCAGCAGTGCAATGTTTACAAGTCCTTGCGCTGTGGGGATGCTCATCCTGTTTGGTGTCTGATATACATATCGAACATCTGTTGTTTTTCCATTGATCATCAGGCTTGCCTCGGGCAACAGCCTCCAGAAGCCTATCTGACCCCAAATGTTATCGTTGTTATGCTCTTTTGAATGGGCAAACAGGAACGCCATGGCAAGCAGGTGATTCTGGCTTAATG
>SLEW01000062.1 GCA_007124575.1 Bacteroidales bacterium
ATCCTTGGTATCACATGCCATACAATGGTGTATTAACAGGCGGATGCCCGTAAATGACACCAGGAACATGGTTGCCAGCAGATAGCTAATAATATGCTTACCAAAGGTGTTCATCTGTTTATAAACCTGAAACAATCTGACTTAAAAAAAGTTCATCAAAGAAAAATGCCAGTTTGGCACGGCAATAATCATTCGCCAACGAGAGGATCTTTATGTTCTGCTGATGAATCCATGCTTAACTCTATAAAAAGCCACTGGTCTTCAGAAAGCTTACCATACGTGACAAGCGATTTGATCGTATAGGTGCCGGCCGGAAACGCACGTTCATCATAAAAATCAATGATTTGACGGCGGCTTTCTTCGTCCGTGGCGCGATCAATGCGCTGCTGCCGCACGTGCGGCCAGTTATGATTTACATCAAAACCCGAATGAAGCATAAAGAGCCGGGACATAACATACTCTTTTTTCACCTCGATAGTGACTTCAAAAAGCATGTCCATATACTGACTCCCGTGAAAATTATCCAGGCGATTATCGACGAAGGAGATATCTTTTAACTCTACAATGCCGTTATATTTTTCACGTTCAAAATGATTTGCAATACGTTCCCGGGCATTTTCTACAGGCAGACCGTCATTTCTGCTGCAGGAAGCGATAAAACTCAAGCCAATAACCAGGGTAATGGCAAACATTAACCGGCCGGTTTTCATAGGATTTCAGTATTTATCAGTTTTAACTCGTTTCAGCACAGCAAAAATAATGAATATTACATTTGTAATGGTGAAGAATTACAGCCGCGAAAATAAAAAAACCCGTCTATCGCATTGACAGACGGGTTCAATCAGTAGCGGGGGCAAGATTCGAACTTGCGACCTTCGGGTTATGAGCCCGACGAGCTACCTCTGCTCCACCCCGCAGTGTCATAATTCGAGTGCAAAAGTAGTAAACATATTTTATATAACCAAATCATCCGGAATGTTTTTACAAAAAAACCTAACTTTGCCTCTGATTAACCAGCATAAAAGTTCGAAAAGAACGTTCAGACTAATGAGTAAGCTTTGCTATTGCCTTAACCTTAACCTCAACCTCAATGCACAAAGCAGGATTTGTAAACATCATCGGAAACCCCAATGTGGGCAAATCAACTTTGATGAACACGCTACTGGGTGAACGTTTATCCATAATCACCCCTAAGGCGCAGACCACAAGACACAGGATCCTGGGGATAGCCAATGGCATTGACTACCAGATCGTATTTTCCGACACGCCCGGCATCCTTAAGCCTAACTACAGGCTGCAGGAACACATGATGCATTTTGTTCATTCGGCCCTTGAGGATGCTGACTTATACATTGTGCTTACAGAGGTTAACGATGATTTTAGCCACACGAATATCCTGACAAAAATCGACCGCTCTGGCATTCCCGTCATGTTGCTGGTCAACAAGGCAGATATTGCCAAAGGGGAGGAGCTTCGTCTGGCATGCGAAAAATGGCAGAAGGAATGGCCGGACTGGTATGTGTTGCCTGCTTCCGCCCTGCAGGGTTATAATGTTGATAAAGTGCTGAATAAGATTCTGGAATTGTTGCCTGAATCACCACCTTTCTATCCAAAAGATGAGCTCACCGACAAGCCCATACGGTTTTTTGTGGCGGAGACCATCCGGGAAAAGGTATTGATGAATTACAAACAGGAAATACCTTATTCGGTGGAGGTAGCCGTGGATTCTTTTAAAGAGGAGGCAAACATCATCAGGATCAGGGCCGTGATCCATGTAGCGCGCGACAGCCAGAAGGGGATTATCATTGGACACAAGGGGCAGGCACTAAAAAGGGTTGGCACGGAGGCCCGAAAAAGCCTGGAGACTTTTCTCAATAAAAAGGTTTTTCTCGAGCTGCATGTAAAGGTGAGTAAAAACTGGCGTGAAGACGAAACCCAGCTCCGCCGGTTCGGATACATCTGATGATGATCAAACCTCAACCCAAACCCCAAACCTCAAACTTCAAACCCATCCCACCATGAGCAATATAGTAGCATTAGTAGGCCGCCCAAATGTTGGCAAATCCACACTTTTTAACCGTCTCACAAAAAGGCGCATGGCCATAGTGGATCCTACCGCGGGCGTTACCCGCGACCGTCATTACGGAAAGTCAGACTGGAATGGTGTGGAGTTCTCTGTGATCGACACAGGAGGATACGTAGCTGGTTCCGGGGACGTATTTGAGCAGCAGATCCGCGAGCAGGTGGAGATCGCCCTGGAAGAGGCCAGCGTTGTGCTTTTTCTTGTAGATACCATCGAAGGAGTTAATCCGCTTGACCAGGAAGTGGCAGCCCTTTTGCGTCAAAGCGAAAAACCCTGTTTTTTAGTTGCCAACAAGGCGGATAACAGCAAATTAGTCGCCGAAAGTACAACATTTTATGAGCTGGGAGTCGATGCAGTGTACCCGGTTTCAAGTATTAACGGTTCGGGTACCGGAGAGTTGCTGGACGATCTCGTGCAAGTACTGGAAAAGAACAAAACGGATGAACCCGACGATGATGTACCGCGTTTTGCGTTTATCGGACGCCCCAATGTGGGCAAATCATCCATTGTGAACACCCTGCTGGGAACTGAAAGGAATATAGTTACGGAGATCCCCGGCACTACACGTGACACCATCCACTCACGTTATAATCGCTTTGGTTTTGACTTTTACCTGGTAGATACCGCCGGGCTTCGAAAAAAAGGCAAGGTCAGGGAAAATATTGAATTTTATTCGGTCATGCGCTCCGTGCGCGCCATTGAGCTGGCAGATGTCTGCCTGCTCATGGTCGATGCCACCATGCCCTTTGAATCCCAGGATCTGAATATTTTTACACTTGCGGCAAGAAACAACAAAGGCATCGTTATCCTTGTAAACAAGTGGGATCTGGTTCAGGACAAAAACCATGTTTCTGCGAAAAAATATGAGGATTACATCCGGGAAAAAACTGCACCTTTTACCGACATCCCCATCATCTTTACCAGCGTGCTTAACAAGCAAAGAGTTTTTAAAGCCATGGAAACGGCCGTGGAAGTATTCCACAACCGGCAGCAGAAAATTCCCACCTCAAAACTTAACCAGATACTGCTTCCCATAATCGAAAATCAGCCTCCTCCCTCCAGCAAGGGCAAATACATCAAAATTAAGTACATAACCCAGCTGCCAACACATTACCCCACGTTTGTATTCTTCTGCAACCTGCCGCAGTATATCAAAGAACCCTATGAACGGTTTCTCGAAAACAAGATCCGTAAAAACTTTAACTTCACTGGCGTACCAATAAAGCTTTATTTCCGCAAAAAATAAGCTTTATGCAAACGGCCCGGTAACCCTCTGACGCATTAAACCCTTTTAAATCAGCACAATTCAAACTTCAACCCCACAATGGCTGCCACTCCCCGCATCGACAAATACTTATGGGCAGTGCGCCTTTTCAAGACACGCAGTCAGGCCACCCAGGCCTGTCGTGCGGGAAAGGTCAAGGTAGACGACCAGGTGGTAAAACCGTCCCGGGAGATCGACACCGGCATGGTCATCACGGTACAAACAGGCCCCATCCTGCGCACAATCAGGGTGAAGGAGCTCCTTGACAAACGCGTGGGGGCCAAACTGGTAAGCCAGTACATGGAAGACATGACTCCGGAAGAGGAATACAAAAAACTGGAGATCGCCCGGAGCCAGGCCGG
Organism: Bacteroidales bacterium; assembly: GCA_007124575.1. Classification (GTDB taxonomy): domain Bacteria; phylum Bacteroidota; class Bacteroidia; order Bacteroidales; family UBA7960; genus PUPG01. Next base: position 3,710 of record SLEW01000062.1, read on the forward strand.
TATGCGTCCGCACGGGAAAGGCCGGCCGACGAAAAAAGAGCGCCGCGAAATGGATCAGTGGTTTGGATGGGATTAGGCTTTTCCCCGGGTTTTTCTATATTTGCAAACTATTCCTGTTTTTGAACATATACAACCATTCATCTCAAACAAAAATGATATGCAAGACCTGAAAAATTTCATCGAAGAAAACAAGGATCGCTTCCTGGAGGAGTTGTATGAACTGATTCGTATTCCATCCATCAGCTCAAAAGAGGCGCATAAGGACGACATGCACAAGGCAGCCGGATGGGTCAGGGAAAGCCTTCTCAAAAAAGGCGCCGATAAGGCAGAAGTATGCGACACCGAGGGACATCCCGTGGTTTACGGAGAAAAGACCATTGACCCTGAACTCCCAACAGTGATTATTTACGGGCACTATGACGTGCAACCCGTTGAGCCGCTGGAGCTTTGGAAAAGTAAGCCGTTTGAGCCGGAAGTCCGGGACGGAAAAATCTATGCGCGTGGTGCTGATGACGATAAGGGCCAGATGTTTATGCATTTTGCCGCCTTTGAATACCTGGTAAAGACAGACCAGCTTCCCTGTAATGTAAAATTCATGATAGAAGGAGAAGAAGAGATTGGCAGCCCGAGTCTGGGCAAGTTTTTGGAAGACAATCGCGAAAAGCTGGCTGGCGATGTGATCCTTGTATCAGATACAGCCATGCTGGGCCCGGATACGCCTTC
>SLEW01000221.1 GCA_007124575.1 Bacteroidales bacterium
ACTTCCGCAGACGGTTTTCCTTGTTTTGTAATGTGCAGGTAGTCAGGTCATTATTTTTTTTTTTTTTTGGTTTGGGATGTTTCGGCAAAATAGCATGTTCCTGTATGGCCCAGCCAACAGACCTTTGGTTTTGCCGGCTTTATATACTCAACCCAAGTGCTGTGACTGCCGTTCTGTTTGAGAAACCCATCTCTTGTTTTTTTAGGAAAATATCCTTATGTTTGTATGATTGCCAGATGAGAATCATTCTGTTTTAATAAATCTTACCGATGAATTCAACAGAAGCCGCAGACAAGCTCAAGCAGAAAAGCCTACGGGTCACTCCCCAGAGAGTGGCTGTTTTTCAGATTGTCTGCAGACTCAACAACCATCCCACCGCCGAAAACATCATCCGCAGCATCCGCGAAAGCCATCCGAACATCTCCGTTGGAACAGTGTATAAAGTATTGGATACGCTGGTCGAATGCAACCTTCTTGGGAAAGTAAAAACAGAGAAAGGCACCATGCGTTACGATCCGGTCTTATCCGGGCATCATCACCTGTATTGCAAGGAAACGGACAGGATAGCTGACTATGAGGATCCTGAGCTGGACAAGATGCTCGAAGCGTATTTCAGCAAGAAAAAGATTGAAAATTTCACAATAAAAGATATCAAACTGGAAATAACCGGAAATTTTAAAACCAAAGCACATGGAAAACAAAAAAGAGGGTAAGTGCCCGGTGATGCACGGGGCAAACACCGCAAAGGAAAACGAAGTGATGGAATGGTGGCCAAAAGCGCTTAACCTGGACATCCTGCACCAACACGACACCAAAACCAATCCCAACGACAAGGACTTTAACTACAGGGAGGCGTTTAAGAAGCTGGACCTGGAGGCTGTGAAAAGCGATCTGAAAGACCTGATGACCGACAGCCAGGACTGGTGGCCAGCCGACTGGGGCCATTATGGTGGCTTCATGATACGCATGGCGTGGCACGCGGCCGGAACGTACCGTGTGGCCGACGGACGCGGCGGCGGCGGCACCGGCAACCAGCGTTTTGCACCGCTCAACAGCTGGCCCGACAATGTGAACCTGGATAAGGCGCGCAGGTTGTTATGGCCCATCAAGAAAAAATATGGCAACAAGCTCTCGTGGGCCGACCTGTTCATTCTCGCAGGCAACATGGCGTACGAATCTATGGGCTTTAAGACCTTCGGTTTTGCCGGCGGTCGCGAGGACATCTGGCATCCTGAAAAAGACATTAACTGGGGAAGCGAGAAAGAGTGGCTGGCACCCACCAAAGAACGGTACGGAGACGACCAGGACCGCGACTCGCTTGAAAATCCGCTCGCTGCCGTCCAAATGGGATTGATTTACGTCAACCCCGAAGGCGTGGACGGGAATCCTGACCCACTCCGAACCGCCCGTGACGTGCGCAGGACTTTTGCGCGTATGGCCATGAATGATGAGGAGACCGTGGCCCTGACTGCAGGCGGCCATACCGTGGGAAAATGCCATGGAAACGGGAGTGCTGAAGACCTGGGACCAAAACCGGAGGCTGCAGATGTAGAAGAGCAGGGTTTTGGATGGAAGAACCCCAAAGGCAAAGGCCACTCCGAAGATACCGTATCAAGTGGTATTGAAGGTGCCTGGACCAGCAACCCGCACAAATGGAACCACGATTACTTCCGCCTGCTGCTGGAGCATGAATGGGAGCTCAAAAAAAGTCCTGCCGGCGCATGGCAATGGGAACCTACCAACATGAAGGAGGAGGACAAGCCCTTTGATGCCCACATCCCGGGTGTGCGCCGGAACCCCATCATGACGGATGCCGACATGGCCATGAAGATGGATCCTGAATACCGCAAGATCTCTGAACGCTTTTACAAAGATCCTGAACTCTTTGCGGATAAGTTTGCGCGGGCATGGTTTAAGCTCACACATCGCGATTTAGGTCCCAAAAGCCGCTACCTGGGCCCCGATGTGCCCAAAGAAGACCTGGTATGGCAGGACCCTGTGCCGGCAGTCGACTACACCCTTTCTGATGCCGAAATTGAAGACCTCAGGAAAAAACTCCTGGAGAGCGGGTTAACGCAAGCTGAACTCATCAACACCGCCTGGGACAGTGCAAGAAACTTCCGTGGCTCTGACTACAGGGGAGGGGCCAACGGAGCGCGAATCCGTCTTGAGCCGCAAAAGGACTGGGAAGGCAACGAGCCAAAGCGCCTGGAGAAAGTACTCAGGGTGCTCAGCGAAATACAGGCTGGCCTGGATAAAAAGGTCAGCATCGCCGACCTCATCGTGCTGGGTGGTACGGCTGCGGTTGAGAAAGCTGCCCAGGAGGCAGGCGTATCCGTCAAGGTGCCTTTTGCCCCCGGTCGCGGTGATGCCACGCAGGAGATGACGGACGTAGAATCCTTCGAGTTTCTGGAGCCCGTTCACGATGGTTTTAGAAACTGGCAGAAAAAAGAATATGTCGTCAAACCGGAAGAATTACTGCTTGACAGGGCCCAGCTGCTGGGCCTGACCGCCCCCGAAATGACGGTGCTCATCGGCGGCATGCGGATGCTCGGAACCAATTACGGAGGCACCAAACACGGTGTGTTCACCGAAAAAGAGGGGGTGCTCAGCAACGACTTCTTTGTGAACCTGACCGACATGAGTTACAACTGGAAACCGGTTTCCGAAAACCTGTATCACGTCGTTGACAGGAAAACGGGGGATGTCAAATGGACTGCCACACGCGTTGACCTTGTCCTTGGCTCCAACTCTATCCTGCGCGCATACGCAGAGTTTTATGCCCAGGACGACAACAAGGAAAAGTTTGTTCAGGATTTTGTCGATGCCTGGGTAAAGGTGATGAACGCCGACCGGTTTGACCTGGATTAAGCAAGCGATCGCCCCGGAACCGGAAGCCCCGGAACTGGAAGCTTCATAAGAGACTTCCAGCTTCCGGCTCCGGCGACTATGTTTCTTTTTGAGTATTGTTGTTAACAACACTGGCCATACCGCCGACCGTTGTGGAGCATTTTAACGAACCGCTATCGTATAAAATAAGCTCATATCGCATCATGAGTACCGGATATTTATCGAATAAAAACGAATCATATCGTATCGATATTAAATAAAAATGATATTTTTGGGGTATGAAAAATATGGTACATACATTTTCATTGACTTTAGACTGGGACCTAATCCGTTTAATTAGTCAGATTGATAGGTTTGATGCTTCATGGGCATCAATAGAGAAAAAAGAAGGTCAGAGTCTAAAGCACTTGAAAACTATTGCTACAGTTCGGAGTGTGGGAGCTTCAACAAGAATTGAAGGTTCAAAAATGTCTGACCAGGAAGTTGAAGCATTATTGAAGGAAATTGACATCAAAAAAATTGTCGATAGAGATTCTCAAGAAGTTTTAGGATATTTTGAAACGCTGGATTTGATTTCTGAATCATATGAAGAAATTCCGATTACAGAAAGTAGCCTGAAAAGCTTGCATAATATTTTACTGAAACATAGTAAAAAAGACACATGGCACAAAGGCGACTACAAACAACACAGTAATGCTGTAGAAGCTAAATTACCAGATGGAACCCGACAGATAATTTTTCAGACCACGGATGCTGGGTTTCCGACTCAGGATGCCATGAGTTCTCTTATTGATTGGTATGTGAATGATAATGAAACTCATCCATTGGTTAAGTGTGCGTTATTTGCTTATGAATTTGTGAGCATCCATCCATTTCAAGATGGAAACGGACGACTGAGCAGATTGCTTTCTACTTTGCTTTTACTAAAGCATGGATATAAATGGATTCAATATGTTAGTTTCGAGCATGAAATTGAAAGCAGAAAAACCGAATATTATAGAGTTTTAAGGAATTGTCAGGCAGAAAGACCCAATGAAGATGTTACGGATTGGATTCGATTTTTCTTTAAAGCTCTTGGAAAAATTCAGCATCAACTAATGGTAAAGCTTGAAAGCAAAGGGGTTGAAACAAAATTATCACCACGCGAAAAATCCATCTTGACTTTTATCGAAAATAATGCCGGATGCAAGTCAGGAGAAATTGCTAAGAAATTAGGTATACCTAATCCAACTGTTAAACGAATTTTACCAGAATTATTAGAGAAAAATTTAATAGAAAAATTTGGAAAAGGACCTGGAACAAATTATTCGATAAAATAAAAAACGCACCCGGATAAATCAGGTTTTATTTATTCCTGAATAAACTCATGATCTTCTAATGGGGGAAGTCCAATATCCAATCGAAGGCTGTCAGATAACGCTTTATCGGTAATACAAACACCATTTACCCGCAATCTGTTATAGGTTTTAAAGTGAGAATTATGCAATGACCTCTTTTCATATAACACATAATATTTATCCATTGCCAATGCGAAAAATTCTGCATCCAGCCTGCCTTCCA
>SLEW01000219.1 GCA_007124575.1 Bacteroidales bacterium
CAAAAGATCAAAAAAGAGAAAAAGCAGAAAGGCTTAACAATAAAACTGAAGCCAACACCCGATATTCTTGCCCACATGGGTAAAGAAAAGAAAAACCAGGTGCTTGTGGGTTTTGCCCTGGAAACAGAAAACGGTGAGAAGAACGCGATAGACAAAATAAAAAAGAAAAACCTTGACTTTGTGGTGCTAAACTTACTTGCCGACGAGGGTGCGGGCTTCATGCACCCTACCAATAAAGTCAGTATTATAGACAATAATCGGAAAGTCTTCCGTTATCCTTTAAAGGACAAGGAAGAAGTTGCGGCCGATATTGCCGACAGCCTGCAAAAGCATTTAGGCTTATGACCGTAAAATTTTTTACAACATTCATACTCAGCCTGGCATTTGCCTTTCAGCTACATGCCCAGGAAATGAACTGCCAGGTATCCATATCCACACCGGGTATGTCCGATACCGAAAGGCAAATTATGCAGACACTGCGTTCAGATCTTAGGGAGTTCATTAATGAAACCAGCTGGACGCCCTTTGAGTTTGAGACCAGGGAGCGTATAGAAGCCTCCATCCAGATTACTATTGAAGACAGGACAGGCGGGGATGAATACAAGGCGAGCATTCAGGTCTCTTCCCGCCGGCCAGTCTATAACACTTCTTATGATACACCTGTTTTTAATCACCGTGACAGGGATTTCGAATTTCGATATCGTGAGGGTGATCCCCTGGAGTACGACCCTAATAGCTTCATGAATAACCTAACCTCGGTGGTAGCCTATTATGTTTATATAATTCTGGGTTTTGATTTTGATACATTTGCGCCGATGGGAGGGACACCCTATTTTGAGCAGGCGCAAGCGATAGTGAATCAGGCACAAAACGCCAGAGAGCCGGGCTGGAAGTCTTTTGAAAACCAGCGTAACCGTTATTGGCTCATTGAAAACATCATGAACAACAGATACCGGCAGATCCGTGAAGCACTTTATCGTTATCACCGCCAGGGATTTGATAAAATGACCGACAACATGGATCTTGGACGGGCAGAAGTGCTCGAGGCATTGGAAATGCTCCAACGTGCGCACCGTGAAAGACCAGGCACATTACTCATGCAAACGGTGATGGCGGCAAAAAGTGACGAGCTGGTTAATCTTTTTTCTGAGGCTCCGGCTATGGAACAAACTACTGCCATCGATATCTTGTCTGAAATTGACCCTTCAAACAGCTCAAAATACCGTCGGATAGCTGACAGCAACTGATCAAGGAAAAAGTTTTCTATCTTTGTATGTTGTTCCATCCAAACTGATGATATGCTCACACATCTTCAGATAGAAAACTATGCCCTCATCCAGAAGCTGGATACCCCATTTCATAGTGGACTGACCGTGATAACCGGTGAAACCGGAGCTGGTAAATCCATTCTGCTTGGAGCATTGTCCCTGATCCTGGGCGAACGTGCTGACACCAAGGTGCTTAATGATAAGTCCAGGAAGTGTATCATAGAAGGTAGTTTTAGCTTAGATAACAAGGATCTGAAGCCTCTTTTTGATCAGTATGATCTGGATTACGATGAGATTAGCTATTTCAGACGAGAAATTACCCCCAGCGGCAAATCCCGGGCTTTTATAAATGACACTCCGGTAAACCTCGCTATCATGCGAAGCATTGCCGAACAACTCATTGATATCCATTCACAGCATGAAACCCTCATGCTTGGGATCTCTTCATTTCAGTTTGATGTGGTTGACGCTTATGCCCAAATGCTGGATGAGGCCGATCATTACAGAAAGATTTTCCGGCAGTTTCAACAAAAAAAACAAGAACTTACAGCCGCCATTGAAAATGAGCGCAAGGCCAGGGCTGATCTTGATTATTATCAATATCAGCATGAAGAGCTGGAAAAGGCAAAACTCGATCCGGAAGCACATAGCCGCATGGAGGAAGAAATAAGCGTGCTTCGACATGCGGAAGAGATACGCCATAATCTTGAAAAAGCTTTGTATCTCATGAATGAAGCGGAGCACAATGTTCTGGACATGCTGAACGAAATTCGCCAGCTTATCCAGCCGCTGACTCGCTTTGGTGAAACTTATGCCAGGCTGGCCAGCAGGATTGACTCCCTGCATATAGAGGCAGATGATATCATGCAGGAGGCTAACGGCATCACGGAAAACATAGAACATGATCCACAGCAGGCATCACGCATGGAAGCCAGAATGGACGATATCAACTCTCTGCTGATGAAACACCATGCCGCCTCAGTCGAAGAATTGATTGCCATCAAAAACAACTACCTGAAGAAAATTGAAAACTCAACCTCACTCGCTGAGCATGTAATAGAGCTGGAAAATGAGGTGCATGCTTTTGAAGAACAGCTAAGAAAAATAGCCGATCATCTTTCCAAAGCCAGGAGGGAGGCCATCCCACACATTGAAAAAGAGATTACAGACCTGCTGAAAAAACTGGGTATGCCTGGTGCAAGATTCCGCGTAATGCAGGAAAAGCAGGAATCACTAACAGCCAATGGTACAGACCAGTTGTATTTTCTTTTCAACGCCAACGTGGGGGGTGAGCTGCAAGACATTGCCCGTATAGCATCCGGCGGAGAGCTATCACGGGTCATGATGGCCATAAAAAGCATTATTTCGCAAAAAAAAGTCCTTCCAACCATCATTTTTGATGAGATAGATACAGGTATTTCAGGCGAAACTATCAACCAGGCAGCAAACATCCTGGGAAACATGGCCCGGAACATGCAGGTCATTGCCATCACCCACCTTCCACAGGTTGCTGCAAAAGGCCAAACCCATTTACTTGTGTATAAGGAAGTAGAGAATGGCACAACACGAACTCACTTGAGGCAATTAAAAGATAATCAAAGGATTACTGAGGTAGCGAAGATGCTTGGCGGAGAAAAACCCACAAAACACATGGTGGAAACGGCAAAAGACCTTATCTTTAACAAAGAAAAATAAATATCTAAATTTATTGATATGACAAAAGATCTATTAAAAGGGAAAAGGGGTATTATACTGGGAGCCCTGGACACGAATTCCATAGCATGGAAAGTGGCAGAAAGGGCGCATGAACAAGGTGCCAGCTTTGTCCTTTCCAATGCCCCGATCGCCCTTCGTAAAGGAGACATCTTTGAGCTGGGCAAGGCCACCGGGAGCGAAGTGATATCTGCCGACCTTACCCAGGTGGATGAGATAGAACATTTGTACCAGGAGAGCGTGGAGATTCTGGGAGGAAATATTGATTTCCTGCTGCATTCTGTAGGGATGTCGCCAAATGTGCGAAAGGGTTTAGGATACACCAACCTGGACTACAATTATATGATGAAGACCCTTGATGTATCAGCCATTTCTTTGCACAAGCTTTTACAGACGGCCTATAAGATGGACATCATCAATGATTGGGGATCCGTAATTGCTCTTAGCTACATTGCCGCTCAAAGGACGTATTCCACATACAGCGACATGGCTCAGGCAAAAGCCATGCTTGAATCGATAGCACGCAGCTTTGGCTATCATTATGGTAAGAAGCGTAATGTACGTATTAACACGATTTCCCAGTCACCCACGATTACCACTGCAGGAACAGGGGTAGGAGGGTTTAAGAGCTTTTATGCCTATGCCAATTGCATGTCGCCCCTGGGCAATGCCTCATCTGATGATTGTGCCGATTATTGTATCATGATGTTTTCTGACCTTACGCGCAAGGTAACCATGCAAAACCTTTACCATGATGGCGGTTATTCGACCATGGGTATTAGTGAAACGCTTATCCAAAGTTGTTTTACATGCCAGGGAGAATGCTTTGATGACATTGCGGAAAAGGAGCGTGTCATGGGAAAGAAAGATGCATCATCAGAAACTCAGGATAAATAACATCCCGCTTACCATTTTCGTGTTTTTTAATAATTGTTATATTTGTACCTTCTTTTATGGCAGGTGCCGGCCACTTTGCAGGTTAAGCGTGTCTTTCCCTCATTCCGGAAACCGGTATATTTGCCAGGGAGTGCTTTTGTATTTAATGAAACCATCTAATTTTTAATCCATGAACATATTAGTTTGTATCAGTCACGTTCCTGACACGACTACGAAGATCAAGTTTTCAGAGAACAACACCAGGCTGGATACTGCGGGCATTCAATGGGTGATCAACCCGTGGGATGAGCTTTCGCTTACACGTGCCCTGGAGTTAAAGGAAAAAAGTGGCAGTGGCGTGCAAAAAGTTTCTATAGCCCATGTAGGTCCTGCATCCACTGAACCTACAATTCGCAAGGCACTTGCTATTGGTGCTGATGATGCCTATCGTGTGGACACGGAGGCAAGGGATGCTTACCAGGTAGCCGCTAATCTTGCGGAAGTGGTAAAATCCGGTTCTTTTGACATGATATTATGTGGTATTGAGTCCAGCGACTATAATGGTTCTAGTGTAGGAGGGATGCTTGCAGAGTTTCTTGATTATGTATCTGTTTCCGGGATATCCCATCTGGATGTTGAAAATGGTGAGGTGCATACAACTCGGGAACTGGATGGGGGCTGTGAAAAGCTTATCGTTCCAGCACCTTTTGTTGGTATTGTGCAGAAGGGGATTGCCAAAGAACCCCGGATTGCTGCCATGCGCGGTATTATGATGGCCCGCAAGAAACCTATCCAGCTGGTCGATGCTGCCGACAAAGAGCCACTCACCGTGATAAAGGAATTTGAGCCACCAAAGCCAAGACCAGCCTGTAAATTTGTGGATCCTGAAAATCCGGAAGAGCTTATCGAGCTTCTTCAAAACGAGGCCAAAGTGATCTGATCATTAACGAGAAAAAAATACCAAACATATGTCAGTATTAGTATATACAGAAAACTGGGATGGCGAATTCAAGAAGCTGTCTTTTGAGTTGATTTCATTTGCCGTAAAGCTGGCTGAAGAGATGCAAACGGAGGTTGTGGCTTTGTCTGTGGGGAAGACAAAAGATGAAGAGCTTAAGAAATTGAGCCAGTATGGTGTAAAGCGCATTCTGAAAGTTGAAAACGAAGAAGTGGATCAGTTTGACCCGCAGATCTATGCCAAAGTCCTGTCGGAGGTTGCCGCCAGGGAGCAGGCGAGTCTTGTGGTTATGGCTGATAACAATACAGGCAAGGCTCTGGCACCGAGACTGTCTGTGCGCATGAAGGCTGCACTCGCCTCGGGAGTAAGCAGTATGCCCGACAGTTTGTCACCCTTTGTGATAAAAACACGTGCTTTCTCAGGAAATGCTTTTGCCGTGACCGAACTTCCCACGGAAGTGAAAATTGTCACCATCGCACAAAACTCTTTCGACCTGGTGGAAAAACCTTCAGAAGCAGTCATTGAAGATGCAGGAGTGGATATTTCCGGCATGAAGCCTAAAACTGTGGTGAAGGAAGTTGAAAAACAGACGGATCAGCTGTTGCTTACCGACGCAGAAATTGTTGTCTCCGGAGGTCGCGGCATGCGGTCAGCAGAAAACTGGGCACCCATCGAGGAGCTTGCCAGCCTCATGAATGGTGCTACCGCTTGCTCACGCCCGGTGTCTGACGAAGGTTGGCGCCCGCACGAAGAGCATACCGGCCAGACAGGGAAAGTTATTTCCCCCAATGTCTATTTTGCGATCGGTATTTCCGGCGCAACACAGCATCTGGCAGGTGTAAGCGGCTCAAAATATATCATTGCCATCAATAATGACAAGGAAGCACCCATTTTTGATGCCGCACAGTACGGTATTGTTGGAGATGCAGCGAAAATTCTGCCAAAACTTGTTGATGCACTTAAAAAAGCCAAGTCTGCCTGAGCTGAATAGCGGGAAGTAAGATACAGGGATTAACACTGACCAAAACATCACCCATGATTGAAAATTTCGTTTTCAGCCTTCTTCTCATTCTGGCTGTTCTGCTTTTCACCAAAAATGTGCGCCGGATAGCTCAAAATATCCTGATGGGTAAGAAAGCCGGCATCAACGATCAAAAACCCCGCCGTTGGAAAACCATGGCCCGTGTGGCCATTGGCCAGTCGAAAATGGGCTCACGGCCCATATCTGCTGTATTGCATATCTTCGTTTATGTGGGTTTTATCGTGATCAATATTGAAATGCTGGAGATTTTGATAGACGGAGTCTTTGGCACACACCGCATACTTGCTTTTCTTGGTGCCATCTATCCGGTGCTCATATCCATGTTTGAAATACTGGCGTTACTGGTTATCCTGGCTTGTGTGTTTTTCCTTACCAGAAGGAACCTTGTAAAGGTACCCCGGTTCTGGAACAGAGAAATGACAACCTGGCCGCGCAGCGATGCCAACATCATTCTGGTTACCGAAATTCTTCTCATGAGTTCTATCCTGGTGATGAATGCGGCCGACGGGTTGCTGCAGGAAAGAGGGCATACATATTATGCTGCCATGGGAACATTCCTGGTAAGCGATATGATGCAGCCATGGTTTGCAGGTATGTCAGAAGGAGCACTCATTAACCTGGAACGCGCCACCTGGTGGTTTCACATCGTGGGTGTCTTTATCTTCCTGAATTACATTCCTTATTCCAAACACTTTCATATTTTCCTGTCGTTTCCCAATGTCTGGTATTCCAAGTTGGGTCCTCTTGGTAAGATGGACAATATGCCAGCCATCACCAACGAAGTGAAAATGATGCTTGATCCATCCGGGGCACAGGATATGCCGGCAGAAGGTGAAGAAGATATCGGGCAATTTGGAGCTAAAGAAGCGACTGATCTTACATGGAAGCATCTTATGGATGCTTATACATGCACTGAATGTGGCCGATGTACTTCAAGCTGTCCTGCAAATATTACCGGCAAAAAGCTTTCGCCCAGAAAGGTAGTAATGGATGTCAGAGACCGCATGGAAGAGATAGGCAAGCTTGTTGGGAAAAAAGGTAAGGACGCCACTGATGGTAACAGTCTTTTTGACCGTATAACGGATGAAGAGCTATGGGCATGCACAACATGTAATGCCTGCACTCACGAATGCCCGGTAAATATTGATCCGCTTGTTGTGATCCTGGAGCTCCGGCGCTACCTGGTAATGGAAAAGGCATCCGCTCCGGGTGAGATCAATACCACGTTTTCCAATATCGAGAACAATGGTGCCCCTTGGCAGTTTTCTCACGAAGACCGCATGGAGTGGGCTGAGAAGTAAGGTGTGCGGATTTGGAAAGATCTCATGTATCCCTTTGTATAAAATCTATGAATAAACAATAAGCTCCTCATGGCAGAAAAAGAGAAGATGCAAGTGCCGGTCATGGCTGATTTAGTTGCTGAAGGCAAAAAGCCTGATTATCTTTTTTGGGTTGGATGTGCCGGTGCCTTCGATGACAGATATAAAAAAGTGACCCGGGCATTTGCTTCAATACTGAACCACATGGGCATCGACTATGCGGTACTGGGAACGGAAGAAACATGCACGGGGGATCCTGCAAGGCGTGCCGGCAACGAAATGTTGTTTCAGATGCAGGCTCTTCAGCTGATTGAACTCTTTGAAGGCTATGAAATCAAAAAGATCATTACCATATGTCCGCATTGTTACAATGTATTCAAGAATGAATATCCGGAGCTCGGAGGCAACTACGAGGTAATCAGCTATGTGGACTTCCTTGACCAGGCGCTCGCAAATGGCTCTCTTAAACCTGACCTGGAAAAATACAAGGGCATCCGCATCACCTTCCACGATCCTTGTTATCTGGCAAGAGCCAATGATATTGTGGATGCTCCGCGAAATATTCTGAACCTCCTTGGAGGCGAAATCGTGGAAATGGAACGAAACAGGTATTATGCCCTTTGCTGCGGAGCAGGAGGGGGGCAAATGTTTAAAGAAGCCGAAAAAGGCGATAAGGAGGTGTTCATTGAACGCACGGAAGAGGCTTTAAAAACAGATCCCCGGGTTATTGCTTCTGCGTGTCCGTTCTGTATGGTCATGCTTACCGATGGAATTAAATACAAGAACCGGGAAGAAGACGTAAAAAATTACGATATTGCCGAACTCATAGCCCTTGCATTGGGCAGTAATCAATAAAAACAAAACCCTATCATGGACAAAAAAGAGTATCTGAAAAGTGGTGAATTTCTTGTGAGAGAGGTACAGGCGAATGAGGTCTTTGTGCCCGAGGAATATGATGAGGAACAACAGATGATTGCTCAAACCTGTAAGGATTTTCTGGAGGCTGAAGTTTATCCGCACCTGGATCAGCTTGACAAGGGCGACCGCGAACTGATGAAGGAAATTCTTAAAAAATCAGGAGAGCTGGGATTGATGGGAATATCCATACCAGAGGAATATGGTGGCTTTGGTCAGTCTTTTGTTACGCAAATGCTTGCTGCCGAATATATCGGGGCTGGCTATTCCTTTTCTGTGGCTTTCATGGCCCATTGCGGAATTGGCACGCTTCCCATCATGTATTACGGAGATGACAAGCAACGTGAAAAATATGTGACCCGGCTGGCTACAGGGGAATTGCTGGGTGCTTATTGCCTTACCGAGCCCGGTGCTGGAAGTGATGCTAACTCCGGAAAATCCACCGCAACACTTTCTGAGGATGGTAAGCATTATATTCTTAACGGTCAGAAGATGTGGATCACCAACGCTGGTTTCTGTGACACCCAGGTGGTATTTGCCAAAGTGGATAATGACCGAATTCTTAGTGCATTTATAGTCGACAGCGACATGGAGGGCGTCGTTATCGGACCCGATGAGCATAAGATGGGCATCAAAGGGTCTTCCACGGCACAGATTTATTATAATGATGTGAAAGTACCTGTGGAAAACATGATCGGCAAAAGGGGAGAGGGCTTTCGTATTGCCCTGAGCATTTTGCACATGGGCAGGATGAAGCTTGGAGCCAATGTTATTGGGGCTGCCAAAATGGCCATCAACGACTCAGTTAAGTATGCCAATGAGAGAAAGCAGTTTAACTCCCTCATCTCCAATTTTGGAGCCATACAGCAGAAGCTTGCCGAGATGGTCATTCGTACCTTTGCGCACGAGTCAGCCATATATCGGGTAAGCAAGGATATCGATAATCTGATGGATAAACTGAAAGAGAAATCTGAGTGTGACGAGGGGAGGGCTGCAATAGAAGCCATAAGTCATTATGCAGTGGAAGATGCCATTCTGAAAGTTTATGGTTCAGAAGTTCTTGATTATGTTGCGGATGAAGCAGTACAGATCCATGGCGGCATGGGCTACTCTGCTGAAATGAATGTGGAGCGCGGATACCGTGACTCACGAATAAACAGGATTTTTGAGGGCACCAACGAGATCAACCGGCTTCTTATCACGGAAACAGCTATCAAAAGGGCTCAAAAAGGAGACTATGATCTCATGGGCATGGCTGATAAACTCTATCAGCAGCTTGATGGTATCACTGACGAGAAGAAGGCGGGTGAAACCTATCACCAGGAAAAGATGCGCATTGTCAAAAATATGAAAAAATGCGCCATGCTGGTTATCCATCGTGCAAGCAATGCTTTCGGACGTAAACTTGTTCGAGAGCAGGAGATTTTGAATAACATGGCGGATATCATTACGGAGATATACATATCAGAATCCCTTGCCCTCAGGACAGAGAAGACGGAGCCTCTAAGGGGCGAAGAAGAAGGGGTATACAGGGATATTCTTGATGTATACCTTTATGACGCTGCCAGCAAAGTCAGAAAGATGGCCATGGATGCTGTGTACTCTATTCCTGATGGCGATGATGCTGACAAAATGGTAAAAGCATTGAATACGCTCACGCAGGTAAGAGGAGTGAATGTAAAAGATGCCCGTCGTCGAATTGCTGCTAAAATTATTGAGGATAATATCTATAAATTCTGATGGTCATCCGGTTCAAAACAAACCCGGGTTTGTTTATGGCTACATTGCCATTTACAATCCCGGGTTTTTTGTTTCTGTCTTTCCTTTTGATTCTTTTGTTTTCGCCTTTGACTTGCTTTCCTTCGCAGGAACCATCTTGATAGACACCTCTTCTTCATCTTTTTTGTAGTCTACCTTAATGGTGTCTCCCGGATTAACCTGGGCGCGAATGATTTCTTCTGCAAGCGGATCTTCAAGATACTTTTGGATAGCCCGCTTGAGCGGTCTTGCGCCAAAGGAGGGGTCCCAGCCTTTCTCTGCAATAAACTCTTTTGCTGCTTCGGTGAGCTTAATGTGGTAGCCCATGTTGTCGATTCGTTTAAAGAGATGCTTCAGTTCAATATCGATGATCTTGAAGATGTGTTCCTTGTGCAGATTTTCGAAAATCACCACATCGTCTACACGGTTCAGGAATTCAGGAGCAAAGGTCTTTTTCAGGGCATTCTCGATAATGCTTTGCGTATACTCCTTAGAAGCAGCCTGACGCGCGGGTGTATTAAAGCCGACACCCATACCGAAGTCTTTAAGCTGCCTGGAACCAATGTTTGAGGTCATGATAATGATGGTATTCTTAAAGTCTACACGGCGTCCCAGGCTGTCTGTCAGCTGTCCGTCGTCGAGCATCTGCAGCAGCAGGTGGAACACGTCGGGGTGTGCTTTCTCGATCTCATCTAAAAGCAGTACGGAATAAGGCTTACGGCGTACCTTTTCAGTCAGCTGTCCGCCCTCTTCGTATCCGACATAGCCGGGAGGAGCTCCTACCAGGCGGCTTACGGCAAATTTTTCCATGTATTCGCTCATGTCGATCCGGATGATGGCATCTTCGGTATCGAAGAGGTGGTGGGAGAGTACCTTTGCCAGGTGCGTTTTACCTACACCGGTGGGTCCCAGGAAAATAAAGGATCCAATAGGCTTGGCGGGGTCTTTAAGTCCTGCACGATTTCTTCGGATGCTCTTCACAATCTTGCGGAGGGCATCATTCTGACCCACTACGCTTTTCTCCAGGTCTTTTTCCATGTTGATAAGCCGTTCGCTCTCATTCAGAGCGATGCGCTGCACGGGTACACCGGTGATCATCGATACGACCTCCGACACATTCTGTTCTGTTACCACTTCGCGGTGCATTTGCGACTCCTCTTCCCATTTGCGTTTTTCCGCCTCCAGGCGGTTCATAAGTTCCCGCTCCTGGTCGCGAAACTGCGCTGCCTGTTCGTATTTCTGGCTTTTAATGGCTTTAGTCTTCTCGTCGCGCACACGGTCAATATCCTCTTCTACCTTGATGATGTTTTCGGGTACCCGGATGTTGGTTATGTGAACACGTGATCCGGCTTCATCCATAGCGTCGATAGCCTTGTCGGGCAAATATCTGTCGCTTAGGTAGCGATCGGTAAGATGGACACATGCTTTGATGGCATCCTCCGAATAGTTTACCAGGTGGTGATCCTCATATTTGGATTTGATGTTGTTAAGGATCTCGATGGTTTCTTCTGCGGTGGTAGGGTCGATGATGATTTTCTGAAAACGGCGTTCCAGGGCACCATCTTTTTCGATGTGCTGGCGGTATTCGTCCATGGTGGTGGCACCAATGCACTGAATGTCGCCCCTTGCCAGGGCTGGCTTGAACATATTGGATGCGTCCAGTGATCCGGATGCACCTCCGGCTCCCACGATGGTATGCAACTCATCGATGAAGAGGATGACGTCGGGGTTCTTTTCCAGTTCGTTGAGCAGCGCTTTCATACGTTCTTCAAACTGCCCCCGGTATTTGGTGCCGGCAACAAGTGAGGCTAAGTCGAGGGTGACAATTCGTTTGTTGAATAGAGCCCTGCTTACTTTCCTTTCTACAATGCGCAATGCCAGGCCTTCTGCGATAGCGGACTTTCCCACACCAGGCTCTCCAATGAGTATAGGGTTGTTTTTCTTGCGGCGGGAGAGGATCTGGGCGATTCTTTCGAGCTCGCTATCTCTGCCAACTACCGGGTCGAGCCTGTCATCCTCAGCGGCTTTTGTAAGATCTCTGCCAAAGTTGTCAAGGACCGGCGTGGTTGACTTTTCACCACCCTTCTTTACAGGCCCGCCTCCAAAGCCACCTCCTTCGGTGGGTTCATCTTCTTCGCTATGCGAAAATTCATCATGAATGTCATGCTCATCAGGGTCATCAGAGAAATCACGCTGGATACTCAGGATCTCTTCTTTGGCCATCTGATAATCTACACCCTGCTGGTTGATAAGGCGGGTGGCCAGGTTTTCCTGGTCTTTGAGAATGGATAATAAAAGGTGTTCAGCACCAATGAGTTCGCTGTTAAACAACTTGGCCTCCAGATAGGTGATCTTAAGTACACGTTCAGCCTGTTTTACAAGCGGAATGTTATCGATACTTACATTACGTGGCGACTGACCTTTTATGGTGCTTTCAATGGTTTTCTTCATTTGAAACAGATCCAGCCCCAGTTGGGTTAGTACCTGTACGGCCATATTTTCTCCTTCACGAATCAGCCCCAGCAAGAAATGCTCTATACCTATATAGTCATTACCGTTGCGCAAAGCCTCCTCACGACTATAAGTGATTACATCTTTAACGACCGGTGAAAATTTTGCTTCCATAGAATTTTGTTTGAGAATTCAGATTACAATATTAGTCAAAAACTTCTGTTTAGCTCTGCAATGTTAACAATTATTGTGGTATTTTGTTAGAACGTTTTTTCTTTCGAAAACCCTTAAATAATCAACGAACATAAGCAAAAAAACCGTATTTTCGTGTGTTTTGTTTTTGCCCATGTTCACAATCATAAATCATTGATAAATAATATGTTACAACCAAAGATCATAAAAGTCGACATTGAAGAGCAGATGAAATCGGCATACATTGACTATGCCATGTCTGTTATTGTCTCACGGGCCCTGCCAGACGTACGTGATGGCCTCAAGCCTGTTCATCGTCGTGTGTTGTTTGGCATGCATGAGCTCGGTGTTTTCAGTAACAGGACCCACAAAAAGTCTGCCAGAATCGTGGGTGAGGTGTTGGGTAAGTATCATCCGCATGGCGACAGTTCGGTGTATGATGCCATGGTGCGCATGGCGCAGGAGTGGTCATTGCGTTATCCCATGGTTGATGGCCAGGGTAATTTTGGCAGTATCGATGGCGACAGTCCGGCAGCTATGCGTTATACCGAAGCACGCATGCGCAAAGTGTCGGAAGAAATGCTTGCTGACATTGACAAGGAAACGGTTGATTTTCAGCTAAATTTTGATGATACCCTCAAAGAGCCCACGGTATTGCCATCACGCATACCGAACCTCCTGGTCAACGGATCATCAGGTATTGCCGTTGGTATGGCCACCAACATGCCTCCACATAACCTTAATGAGGTGGTAGACGGCACTATAGCCTACATTGACGATACTGATATCAGTATAGAAGGTCTGATGAAGCACATTAAAGCGCCGGATTTCCCCACAGGGGGACTCATCTATGGTTATGAAGGCGTGAAGGAGGCTTACCATACCGGCCGCGGCCGCGTGGTTATGAGGGGAGAGGCCAACGTGGACACCCTGCCCAATGGTAAGGAAATGCTTGTTGTTACCTCTATCCCTTACCAGGTAAACAAAGCGGAGATGATCAAAAAAACTGCAGACCTGGTAAATGACAAGAAAATTGAAGGAATTTCTGATATCCGTGATGAGTCAGACAGAAAAGGACTGCGCATCGTATATGAGCTAAAAAAAGATGCTGTCCCTAATGTGGTTTTAAACCGGCTTTATCAGCATACGGCACTGCAAACAGCATTCAATGTAAATAACATTGCCCTGGTGAACGGCCGGCCCATGATGCTGAACCTCAAAGATCTCATAAGACACTATGTAGATCATCGCCATGACGTGGTTACCCGCAGGACGGAATATGAACTCCGTGAAGCAGAAAAGCGCGCGCACATCCTGGAAGGCCTTCTTATAGCCCTGGATCACATCGATGAAGTGATTGCCCTGATACGTGCCTCACAAACTCCCGATGAGGCCAGGGAAGGCCTTATGGAGAAGTTTTCCCTCACGGAAGTACAGGCCAAAGCCATTCTTGATATGCGCCTGCAAAGGCTTACCGGACTTGAACGTGACAAGATTCAGAAAGAATATGATGAACTGCTCCGGAAAATAGATTACTATAAGTCGGTACTCGCCGATGTCAGCCTCAGAATGGGGATCATCAAAGATGAACTCCTCGAGGTAAAGGAAAAGTATGGAGATAAAGCGCGGTCTGAAATAGAATATACTGCCAATGATTTTCGTATTGAAGATACCATCCCGGATGAAGAAGTGGTGATCACCATCTCTCACTTAGGCTATATTAAACGTACGCAGCTCAGCGAATACAGGACGCAGAGCAGGGGAGGACGGGGTAGCCGCGGCTCAGTTACCCGTGATGACGATTTCGTTGAGCATCTCTTTGTTGCTACGAATCATAACTACCTGCTTTTCTTTACAGAACAGGGCAAATGCTTCTGGATGCGTGTGTTTGAGATCCCGGAAGGCACAAAAACCGGCAAGGGGAGAGCCATACAGAACCTCATTAATATTCCTTCCGACGACAAGATCAAGGCATTTGTGAATGTGAAAGATCTTACCGATGAGGAGTATACGCTACAGAAATACATCGTGATGTGCACAAAAAAAGGCATTATTAAGAAAACCAGCCTCGCTGCCTATAGCAGGCCGCGTGCAAATGGCATTATCGCCATCTCCATACGTGACGGCGATGAGCTTCTGGATGCCTCGCTTACTAACGGAGATAACGAAATACTTCTTGGTCTGCGCAGTGGTAAAGCGATTCGTTTTAAAGAAGGTTCAGTAAGGGCAATGGGCCGGAACGCCTCTGGTGTCAAGGGAGTTACCCTTTCCGGAACCGGAGATGAAGTGATTGGCATGGTATGTGTAGAGGATCCCATGAGCAGCATATTGGTGGTAAGCGAAAAGGGATATGGTAAACGATCTGTTCTGAAAGAGTATCGTATCACCAATAGGGGAGGGAAAGGTGTAAAAACCATAAATATCACTCCGAAAACTGGTTCTTTGATAGCCATGGTCAATGTAGTCGATAATGATCAGCTCATGATTATCAACAAATCCGGGATTACCATCCGGATGTCGGTATCTGAGCTGCGCGAAATGGGACGCGCTACGCAAGGAGTAAGGCTGATTTC
>SLEW01000164.1 GCA_007124575.1 Bacteroidales bacterium
ACTTCTCCTTCCTTAAGTGATTCTGCCATTTTCCTGGTTTCTTCTCCCACACAGTCTGGCGCAAATTTCACCTCCTGGTCGAGCAGCTTGCCAAGATGCCCGGCAAGATGTTTGAGTGAAAATTTGTCTTCCGGCCCTTCTTTTGGGCGCCCCAGGTGCGACATGAGCACAACCGACCCCTTGTCATCAAGGATCTTTCTAATCGTCGGCACGGCTGCACGCATGCGCGCATCATCAGTTATCTTTTGCTGGCTGTCCAGGGGAACGTTGAAATCCACCCGTATCAGTGCCCTTTTTCCGTTAAAGTCTATGTGTTCAATAGTTTTCATCTGTTTATAATTTTGTCAAAATGTCGAAATATCCAACCTCAAACTGCAAACCTTCTCAAGGCAGTGCTGGAAAATTGATTATCTTTACAGTCCTTCTTTATCAGACAAAATTACAATTTTTATCATAACCATATCATATGCGGGTAATTTGCGGCGTTGTATTATAATTACCAGTGATTCAATAAATAAATAGGATTCTATGAAGCATTATCCGGATGTAGTGAGCAGCAAGTTGCCGAATACGGGGACTTCCATCTTTGCTGTTATGTCGCAGCTTGCCACTGAGCAGGGTGCCGTCAACCTGTCGCAGGGGTTTCCTGATTTTGAGGTATCTCCTGTGTTAATTGAGCTTGTGGCAAAGGCTATGCATGACGGGCATAACCAATACGCCCCGATGCCTGGTCTCCCAAAGCTCCGGGAGGCTATTGCAGAAAAGACATCCCGGCTCTATGGAGCGGAGTACGATCCTGATACCGAGATCACTGTTACTGCCGGTGCCACACAAGCCATATTTGCCGCTATCACGGCCTTTGTCAAGGAGGATGATGAAGTCATCGTTTTTGAGCCTGCCTATGACAGCTATGTTCCTGCAATAAAACTCAATGGTGGAACTGCGATTACATGTAAACTGAAGGCTCCACATTACAGGGCAGACTGGGATGAGGTGCGCCGCCTGGTATCGAGCAGGACTAAAATGATCATTATCAATACTCCACATAATCCTACGGGTACTATTCTTGAAAAGGAAGATCTGTTGCAGCTCCAAAAAATTGTGCTCAACAACGGTATTATGGTGCTCAGTGATGAGGTTTATGAACACATCATCTTTGAGGGTAAGAGGCATGAAAGCGTATGCCGCTATCCTGCCCTGGCGGAGCGTAGCATAGTGACCTGCTCGTTTGGGAAAACCTTTCATGCCACCGGCTGGAAAACAGGCTACTGTGTGGCTCCTGCGAACCTGATGAAAGAAATCAGGAAGACACATCAGTTTATGGTTTTTTGCTCCAACACCCCGGTGCAGCACGCCCTGACCGAATACCTGCAAAAGCCAGAGCATTATGAAGGCCTCGGACCATTTTACCAGGTGAAAAGGGATTTTTTCCTTAAAGCACTGGAAGGGTCAAGGTTTACATTTACACCAGCCATGGGTACGTATTTTCAGCAACTTAATTATGAGGCCATCAGTGATGAAGATGAGATGGCTTTTGCTGAAAGACTCATCAAGGAGCATAAGGTAGCAGGCGTGCCTACCTCTTCATTTTACAATAAAACACATAACAGCCACATGCTGAGGTTTTGTTTTGCCAAATCAGAAGAAACATTACAAAAAGCGGCCGATATATTATGCAAAATCTAAATGTGCACCTTGTTCAATCTCCCCTGCACTGGGAAGACCCCGAACGTAACCTTTCCATGTTTGAGGAGAAGCTGTCGGAAATTGACACGTCTCCTGACCTTATTGTTCTTCCGGAAATGTTTACTACTGGATTTACTATGATACCCCATAACCTGGCTGAGCCCATGGAGGGCAGGACCATGCAATGGATGCAGGAAAAGGCGCAAATGCTTGATTGTGTGATCACCGGCAGCATCATCATCCGTGATGATGGCAAATATTACAACCGTTTGGTATGGATGCAGCCCGATGGCCAATACCACTGTTATGACAAAAAGCATCTCTTTACTTATGCCGGTGAGAATAAGCACTACTCGCCCGGAACCGGTAAGCTTATCGTGGAGCTAAAGGGGTGGAAGATCATGCCCGTGATATGTTATGACATGCGTTTCCCGGCATGGTGTCGCAACAGCTATGATGAAGATACAGGATTTGCCTACGATGCCATGCTCAACGTGGCCAACTGGCCCGGCAGCCGAAGCCATGCATGGCGTGTTTTACTCATGGCAAGAGCCATCGAGAATCAATCTTTTGTTATCGGGTTGAACCGGGTAGGGGAGGATGGAAACAATATTGCCTATTCAGGTGATTCGGCTATTATTGACCCCAGGGGCGAAAATCTCTCTGACATCATGCCGGGCAGGGAAGCTTCTGAGACCGTGATCATGCCGCGATGTCAGCTCGACAGCTTCAGGGACACCTTCCGGGCATGGGTCGACTGGGATGCATTCGAGCTTAAATCACATCCAGCTCCAGGCGCAGGTTCTCAATAATGAACTGCTGCCTTTCCGGCGTGTTCTTTCCCATGTAAAACCTGAGTATCTCGTTGAGGCTAAGGTCTTTTCTGAGTATTACCGGATCCAGGCGGATGTTTTGGCCTATAAAGTGGCTGAACTCGTCAGGGGATATTTCACCAAGACCTTTAAAACGCGTTATTTCCGGAGATCCTTTCAATGACTTTACTGCCTGTGCTTTTTCCTGTTCAGAATAGCAATATTTGGTGGTTTTCTTGTCACGCACCCTGAAAAGCGGTGTTTGTAATATGTACAGGTGGCCATTTTTCACCAGGTCCGGGAAAAACTGCAGAAAAAATGTCAGGAGCAGCAGGCGGATGTGCATGCCGTCCACGTCGGCATCGGTGGCTATCACCACGTTGTTGTAACGCAGGTTTTCAAGGTTATCCTCGATATTCAGCGCAGCCTGAAGCAGGTTAAATTCCTCGTTCTCATAAACAATCTTTTTGCTGAGCCCGTAACTGTTCAGTGGCTTGCCTTTCAGGCTGAATACCGCCTGCGTATTTACATTCCTGGCTTTGGTGATAGATCCGCTTGCCGAGTCCCCTTCGGTGATAAAAAGGGTTGTTTCCAAGCGCTGTGGCTTGTTGTCGTTGTAATGCACGCGGCAATCGCGCAACTTTTTGTTATGCAGGGAGGCTTTTTTTACCCGCTCACGGGCCAGCTTTTTAATGTTGGCCATGTCTTTACGATCCTTTTCTGACTGCAGGATCTTCTTCAGAAGGGCTTCAGCCACTCCCGGATGCATGTGCAGGTAATTGTCAAGGCGTCGCTTTAAGATATCGCCAATATAGTTTCTGATGGTCGTTCCCCCGGGCTCTATGTGCTGTGAACCAAGCTTGGTCTTGGTTTGCGACTCAAAAACCGGCTCCTGTACCTTGATGCTCAGCGCTACAATCAAAGAGGTCTTGATGTCGTTGGCATCAAAATCTTTTTTGTAAAACTCGCGAATGGTACGATTAAGTGCTTCCCGGAAAGCAGCCTGATGTGTGCCACCCTGGGATGTGTGCTGGCCGTTCACGAAGGAGTAATATTCTTCACTGTACTGACTGGTGCTATGTGTAAAAGCAAACTCCATCTCATCCTCATGGATGTGAATGATGGGGTAACTGGTTGGCGTGTCGATATTGTGTGACAGCAGATCGAGGAGCCCATTCTTTGAATGAAGGCGCCTGCCGTTGAAAACTATGGTCAGCCCACGGTTCAAAAACACATAGTTCCACAGCAGTTCTTCGATGTATTCGTCAATAAATCGGAATTTGCCAAAAATGGTGTGGTCTGGTGTGAAAGTGACTACGGTGCCGGTGCGTCCCTTGCTCTCTTCTACTTCGTGTTCCCTGGTCAGCTTGCCGAACTCGAATTCGGCGGCTTTGCTTTTGCCTTCGCGGATGGATTCGATCCGGAAGCTGTGCGACAAGGCGTTGACCGCCTTGGTACCTACCCCGTTCAGTCCGACGGTTTTTTTGAACACCTTGCTGTCGTATTTGGCGCCCGTATTGATCCGGGATACACAGTCGACGACCTTGCCAAGGGGAATGCCCCGGCCGTAATCGCGCACGGTAACCTGTGTTTCGTCGATGTTCACCTCAATGGTTTTTCCAAAACCCATGATGAATTCATCAATGGCATTGTCGATCACCTCCTTGATCAACACGTAGATGCCGTCATCCTGGGAAGCACCATCTCCCAGTTTGCCTATATACATCCCGGGCCGCAGACGAATGTGCTCTTTCCAGTCGAGTGTGCGTATGCTGTCTTCTGAATAATTTTCTGCCATAAAAAAGGTAAACTAATTACAGCTGCAAAGATACAAAATAAGAAGCTTGCTGCTTATGGCATTTCAGGTTACGTGTAAATGTTAATCTGTGTTAAAGATTTCAAAAGCCGCATTTTTTAGCTGCCACGTGGTTAAACTAATTACAGGTTTTGTTGTCTATTTTATGAGTGTTTCTAAGCGCAATGTAAAATTTTGTATTAATAGTGTTATCAAGTATTGTTATGGTAATGAAAATGTTAAAGTCAGTTTTGTCTGGTGTTTTGTTGGTCTTGCTGGCGGTAGTTGCCTATGGTGAAAACCCTGAGCAGCGCGGCCAGCGTGGGTCAGGCGATGGCATGTCTGCATCGGGAATGGTTCAGGGTGTCCTATTGGATGAAGAACATCAGACACCGCTGATGTATGCCAGTGTTGTATTATTTACCGTTAAAGATTCAACGATGGTTTCAGGGTCCATCTCGGAAGAAGATGGAAGTTTTGTGATCGAAAACATCTCACCCGGGAACTATTACATAGCGATTAACTATATTGGATATCCTGAACAACTCGTGAATGACATCCGTATCACACCACGTGAACGGGAAGTGGATCTGGGCACGATTGCTATCACCCCCGATACCGCTACACTATCTGAAGTTACGGTGGAAGCTACCCGTGAACTGATGGAAGTTGGCCTGGATCGTCGCGTATTCAATGTGGAACAGGAGCTTACCTCTGTGGGTGGTTCTGCGCTGGATCTGATGCAAAACATTCCCAGCGTGGCGGTTGACTTTGACGGCAATGTCAGCCTGAGGGGCAGTGACAATGTGACCATCCTGATTGATGGCCGTCCGTCGGGGTTGCTTGGACTTACCGGGTCGGAAGCACTGGAGCAGCTCCCTTCAGAGATGGTGGAAAGAGTAGAAGTGATCACCAACCCCTCAGCCAGATACGATCCTGACGGCACCTCCGGCATTATTAACATCGTCATGAAAGAGGAAAGAGATAGGGGATACAATGGCATGGTTTCACTGAATGCCGGCACCGGCCAGCGCTATACCGGTTCAGCTAATCTGAATTACCACGTGGGATCCGTTAACTTATTTGCCAATTACAGCGGCCGGTTGATTTCTTCTGACGGGTATGGGTCGAGTTTCAGGACTAACACGGTAAATAACACGCATCTCGACCAGGAGTCTGACTTTGACTTTGACATGGACGCACACAACTTTACCGTGGGCATGGATTACAGGCTGAGTGACCGGCACCGTTTGACCACCTCCTTCGGTTATAATACGCGGGACATGGACCGTTTAAATTATACCGATTACCAAATGCTCGACAGCCAGCATGATCTGGAGGATGCTTTTTATCGTGAAACCCTGAATTATATGGATCACGGAGGCTACCAGGTTAACCTGAGTCATGAGCGCACATTTGATCAGGAACACAGAGAATGGACCACTGATTTCACCTATTCAAGCAGGGGAATGGATCGCAGCCAGGAAAATGAACAGGTGTTCATGGATCATATGGCCGGTGACCGCCCCAATATCTTTGAAAATACTTTTACAGACGGAAACATGGAAATGTTTCGGATCCAGACAGACTATACCCACCCCATTGGTGGTGAGTCCAAGCTGGAACTCGGCGCCCAGGCGTATGTTCGCGAGCGGGATCAGGATTTTGCCTTTTACGATTTTGATCACGACAGCGAGAGCTGGATAATTAATGAAGGCCTGAGCAATCATTATATTCATAGTGAGCAGCGGTACTCGGCTTACGGCATGTATTCCACCGTGCTGGGGAATTATAGCATACAGGGTGGCCTGCGGGCAGAATATGCCGACATCCTCGTGGAGCAGCAAACTATGGATGAAGATTATCCGAACGACTACTTCAGCTTGTTTCCGACCTTGCACATCCGCCGTAACTTTACTCAGACACAGTCAGCACAGCTCAGCTACAGCCGGCGGATTAATCGCCCGCGGGGCCGTCAACTGAACCCATTCCCCAGCTACAACGATCCGTATGATATTTCAAGCGGCAATCCATTGCTTGATCCCGAATATACAAACTCACTGGAGCTGGGATATACCCGGTTCGGAGAGCGCACCACGCTTAACCCCAGCATATTCTATCGCCATACTGAAGGCATGATCACGCGTTTTCGCACCATGGACGATGATGGCATTGCCTATACGACCTTTGAAAATTTGAATCGGGGCATCTCCCTGGGCTCTGAACTTGCCCTCACCTACCGGGCGACCGATTGGTGGCGCATCAATGGCACCATGAGTTATTTCTACAGGCAGGTAGAAGGGGGCGGTGATCAGATGGAGCTTCAGAATGAAAGCTATTCATGGTCCACGCGTATGGTAAATAACTTCACGTTCCCGCGGGGATGGTCCGCTCAGCTAACCGGTCGTTACCGTTCGCCATTGGTCATGATTCAGGGTGAAATGAAGGAAATGTATTCTGCTGATTTTGCAGTAAGGAAAAACGTGTTGAATAACAATGCCACAATCAGCCTGCGTCTGAGCGACATTTTTGACACCCAGCGATTCAAGATGTACAATTACGGAGACAACTTTACGCTTGACTCTGAGCGTCGCCGCAACAGCCGCATGGTGTTTATCGGATTTACTTATCGCATCAACGAATATGAACGGGATCGCCGGAGAGAACGTGGCGATATGGACGATGACATGGATTTCGATGAGTTTGAAATGTAATCAGGTTGGTTTTTGTTTTTACAAGGGTTGCAGCGCTGTTGCAACCCTTTTTTGATGGTAAGCATGCACGTATGACATGCTACTCATCTGCACTATAACCAAATAGTTTTTTTGTTTTGATGAAGGCGGATACGTATTTAGGGACCATTTGCTCCCACTCCGGTTCTTTTTGTTGTATCTTTTGTAATACCACATGCGAAAAATAGGGCAGAACCTCTTCCCTGTATCCCGGAATATCTATGATGTATTGGTTTTCGGTGAGATGGCGGTAAAGGTTCCGGATCTCTTCATCCACTTCGATGGTTTGGGAGTTACTGATGTGGTCTGCCTGCTTTTTGCGGGCCGGATACAGATACACTTTCAGGTTGTCCATAAAGAGCTTGCCAAAGGCTTCCATGATGCCTCCGCGCAAATTTTTGTAATAGCCCTGGTCAATTACATTTTTAAACGTAAGCGCACCAATTACCATACGGATGTTGCGGAGCCTGAAACGCTGGAACCACTCTGCAAGCAGGTAAAATTCCCTGAAATTGGATATCATGACATTTTGCCCCATCCCACTCAGGATGTCAACCCGGTCAAGAAAATCCCTTTCATCAAATTCATCTCTGTCCAGCAGGTTATTGAGTGTCATCTCGCATAATACCTCGGTATTTCCGGCTTTCTTATCATATCCTACTTCTTCTTTGAAAAGGGCAAAACCGGCCTTCAGCATGTCAAAACCCACGTAGGTAATAGGTCTGAAACTGCCGCGCAGCACCATGACATTCTTCTTGTAAAGCATGTCTGCGGGTTGTTGCACATCACCATGACGATCGAACATGGTGACGGTAGTCATGCCGTTTTTTACCAGCTGCACTGCCAGTAAACGGTTATCCACATAATCCAGCTCCGGGCCTTTCATGCGGATCATGTCTATTTCTATCCTGTCACGCGAAAGGTCGTCCAGGAGTGATTGCAAAAAGCTGTTGGGATATTGATAATTGTAATAGCATGCATAAAGCAGGTTAACGCCCAGCACACCGAGGGTTTGCTGTTGAAGCAGGTTGTCGTTTTCCAGCAGGCGCACATGCAGCACCACATCGTTGGGACTGGATTCCGGTGTCAGTTGAAACCTGACACCCAGCCACCCATGTGCTTCGTTGTCTTTTCTGTAGTTTAATGTGGCCACCGTGTTGGCAAAAGCAAAAAAACGGGTGTCGCTGCCACGTGTCTCTTTCAGGAGGGTTACCATGCTTTCATACTCCTTGCTGAGCATTTGCATCAGCCTGTCCTCTGAGACATACCTGCCAGATGGACTTTTGCCATAAAGGTAGTCACTAAAAGCCATGTCATAGGCCGATACGGTGCGGGCCACCGTTCCGGATGCTCCACCCGACTGAAAGAAACAGCGGGCAACTTCCTGACCGCCGCCTATCTCCGCAAAAGAACCGTAAATGCTTCTGTCGAGGTTGATAAAAAGGGCTTTCCGGTTGCTGTCCCAGACTTCCCTCTGTATGTTGTTATCCGGCATAAGAAAAATTTGACAGATTTTTACTAAAGTTAATAGAATAACTCCGATGTATGGTATTTTGTTTTATTTTAGCGTCATAAAATAGGAATTTGATTCAATATTTTCCACACCAAACCATTACAATATGAAAATACTTATTACGGGAAGTGCAGGGCAAGTTGGTCGCTCATTTCAGGAACTGGCGCCTGGTTTTAAGAATCATGAGTTTTTATTTACTGATAAGAATGAGCTTGATATTCTTTCAGAAGAGGCGGTAAGGCAATTCGTAAAGCACCATGAGGCGAATTGCATAATAAACTGTGCAGCTTATACGGCTGTTGATCAGGCTGAGGGTGATCCATCTGAAGCCAGGTTGCTGAATGTCAGGGGTGCATCTATACTTGCACAGGCTGCCAGCGATGTGAACGCCCTGATGGTGCAATTGAGTACAGATTATATTTTTGATGGGAAAGCTTGCAGGCCTTATAATGAGTCTGCCAGTACAAACCCCCTTTCTTCATACGGTCGCTCCAAACTCGATGCCGAACTGGAGGTGCTGCTTAACGCAAAAAGATCTGTTATTATTCGGACTTCATGGCTATATTCTCCCTTTGGGCATAATTTTGTTAAGACCATCCTGAAAAAAGGCAAGGAAGAACAGCGTTTGCGTGTGGTGTATGATCAGATCGGCAGTCCTACATACGCACCTGATCTCGCCAGGGCGATCATTGAATTGCTTCCCGTGTTATCATCAGGTGTGCGTGGCGAAATATATAATTACAGTAACGAGGGCGTGTGCAGCTGGTTCGACATGGCCGTTGCCATAGCAGAGATGGCTAAGCTTCCCTGTGAGATCACACCCGTACTCACCAAAGATATCAAACCGGCTGCCAAAAGGCCGCATTATAGTGTACTGGATAAATCCCGCATTAAAAATGAACTAAACATGGATATTCCCTATTGGCGCGACAGTTTGCGTGTTTGTATTGAAAGGTTATTGAATAATAAATAACGGGTGTGGTTCAGGATTTTGTTTTATGCAACTCCCACCATGGTATTTTTGGGTTATTGTGATGCTCACGGTGATAGCCGAAAAAGTAACAGCTTAGCATGGCCCAAAGGTGATTTTTAATTTGTGTACGGGCCCTGTGCTGTCCCATTTCTTCAGTATGAGGAAGCTTGTGAACCCAGTAAATGCCCACGGTGAATAACTGAAGGGTGCCGAGAATGGCCGGCAGTGCCCAGTATAACAATGCGTTGATCTCTGAGACTCCGGGTATAAGTAACAGCAGGTTGAAAAACACGGCCATGAAAACGATCTGTATCACTGTCACGTAGCGCCAGAGAAAAATGCCCAGCCAGCGGAAATAATTTTGTGAGCGAACAAAAAAATCCGGGTCTCCATCCGATGCAGCGTGTTTATGGTGTAATCCGTGGTTTTTTCGTAACCTTTTGTAGTACATGCCTGCAAACAAGAAGGATGCAATATATCCTATTACCGTGTTTACCCATTTTTTTGATGAAACGTTGCCGTGCATGGCATCGTGTGCCGTGATAAAGAGACCTGTAAAAAGGTAAGATTGAATCAAAATGTGCACATACATCCACGGGTTGCCTGCCGAAACTTCCACGTTCAGGAGCGCATATACGAGGTGAAGTGCCCAGATCAATATCACCGAAACCGAAATAAAAAGGCCCATGGGTTTGTTTTTCAGAATGCGTTTGCCTTGCAAATAATCCGCATTAGCACACCCAAAGATACTAAATTACCATGTAATAGAAATGATGTATTCCAGGATTGCCATATATAAAACTTACCTGATGATATATTAGAACGCGGATGACGCGGATGCTTCGCAACGCGGATTGCTGCTGCAGGTTTTTTGTCAAAAATCCGAAAGGTCTACATCATGTTTTGTATGACTCAGTAAGGTGCGTATAAATATTTTACCTTACTAATGATATGTTTGCAAACAAAACTATATTTGTTGCTGTTATTTTGTCATGGGACACTATTATTACATCTTACTGCTTTTGGCCAGTGTGGCCATCCCTTTGATAAGGAGCTTTGAGCACCGCATCCACTTTCGCGGGAAATGGCCTGCCTTGTTTTCCGGAATTTTTGTGATGATGCTGGTCTTTATTCCCTGGGATGTGATTTTTACCGAAAATGGCATCTGGTCTTTCAATCACCGCTATGTGATGGGGCTGTATATTTTTGGGCTTCCGCTGGAAGAGTGGCTGTTTTTCATCGTTATCCCTTACTGTATTGTGTTTACCTATGAGGTGTTCCGGTATTTTTTGCCTAATCTCCATTTTCCGAAAACAGCACTTGTATTATCCATCATCCTCGGTCTCACCTTCCTCTTGCTGGCACTATTCAACACCCATCGCATCTACACTTTTGTGGTAATGAACCTTGTGGCGGCACTCACCCTGGCACAGCCTTTTCTTAACACACACAAGACCTGGCTATCACACTTTTACCTTACCTATGCTGTTATACTCATTCCATTCCTGCTTATCAACGGAGCGCTAACGGGTATGTTTACCCCTCAGCCGGTTGTCAGTTACAATGACCTGCATAACCTCGGAGTAAGGATATTCACTATCCCTGTGGAGGATTCAGTGTATCTTCTCGGGGTGATGTTTATCGTGCAGATGATCTACGAAGGAAGGAAGGAAGAAGTAGGCAGTAGGCAGTAGGCAGTAGGCAGTAGGCAGTAGGCAGTAGGCAGTAGGCAGTAGGCAGTAGGCAGTAAGTAAGCAGTAAGCAGTACTGCCTACTGCTTACTGCTTACTGCTTACTTTAAACTAATGACTTTCAGCCCTTGGTAATCACTAAAGGGGCAACGTGCCGGCGATGAGGAAAGTGGCGGCGAAGGCTACGATCGCGTAAAGCTCGGGGAATACGGCAAGGATCAGGGTGTTGCCGAAAACGTTATGTCCGGAGCCGATGGCTGCGATTCCATTGGCGCAAACCTGTCCCTGGCGGATACCGGAGAGCAGGCCAACGAATCCCAGTGCCAGTCCTGCACCGAAGATGGCTGCTGCTGTTGCCCAGCTCATTCCTGCAACCAGGTAGCCTGAGAGGATGAAGTATCCCATGAAGCCATACAGTCCCTGTGTTCCGGGCAATGCGCTAAGCACCATATAGTTACCAAATGCCTCGTCGTTCTTCTTCAATGCACCAATGGAGGCGTTACCTCCCATGGATACACCAAAAGCGCTGCCGATTCCCGCCAGTCCGATCATCAATCCAATACCAATGTAAGCTAAAATAATTGGGTCCATAATGTCAAATGTATTTAAAGTGAAACGTTATGTGATTTTTTTAAAGGGGTTATAATGTTTTCCGCCGCCTGAAAAGCCGGCATTTTTGTAAAATTCAACGAATGTCAGACGCATGGGGTGCACAAAGGCGCCCAGGCCCGACATGAACAGGTTGATACTATGTCCGACCACCAGGATCACCACCATGATCAGGATGCTCACCACCGGGATGTTGCCGCTCATGGATACCGCCAGGCTGTTAAATACGAATCCGAGGATCGCACTGGAGATGCCAAGTGCAAAAAGACGAATATAGGAAAGAAGGTCTCCCAGGATGCCGGTTACCATGTTGTAGGTGTTCCAGAGTCCGAGTCCGAAGTTCATCAGGATGTTCCTGTTCAGGTTGTTGAGCAGCAAAATCATCACGCCGCTGATCCCCAAAAGGATATATATGGCCGGATTCAACGCTTCCAGGGGTATTTCAGCCAGCTCGCTGACCCCATAGATGGCAATGCCTCCTACAAGCAGCAGGATCCAGCCTGCCGTACCTACCGCCTGCTTCCAGCCAAACTGTTTTGTTTCATTAATGGCCTTGAGGATAAGTCCGAAGATGATCTGGATACCTCCAAGCATCAGCGAAAGATAGAACAACAACATGTTGATGTCGGTAT
This sequence comes from Bacteroidales bacterium, assembly GCA_007124575.1. GTDB lineage: Bacteria > Bacteroidota > Bacteroidia > Bacteroidales > UBA7960 > PUPG01. The sequence goes on from SLEW01000164.1 coordinate 12,444, forward strand.
CCTGTGCCTCAAACCTTGCTGCGAGGTCACTATACACGGGAAGCCCTGTGTCAAATAACGGGATGCCGAAGAATACACCTGAGATCACACCAAAAAGGAAGGTGGAAACTCCCAGGTAGAATACCAGTCCCATGATCTGCTTAAGTTCTTTTTTTACCTTTTTCTTCAGCAGCAGGGCTGCGACGCCCATCAGGATACCATAACCGGCATCGCCAAGGCAGAAGCCAAAAAACAGCATGTAAAAGGGTGCGAAAAATGGCGTCAGGTCAAGCTCGTTATATTTTGGCAAGGAATACAGGTCGCCCAGCATCTCAAATTTCTTTGCAAACCTTTTGTTTTTTAACAGGATGGGTGGCTTGTCTTCCGGACTGCCTCTTTCTGCCACATACAGGACGTTGTTTTTCTCCAGGTAGGCAATAAGCTGATCTTTTTTCTCGTCCGGCACCCATCCTTCCAGGAGCATCACCTTGTCTTCGGCTTCTTTTTCAGCATTTTCGACTGCCTGCTGGTAGTCAACACTTTCTTTCACCTCGTAACCATAGGTTTTAATGGCGTCCAGGCTCTTTGCGGCATGCTGGTCCAGTTTCTTATTGATCTCATCCAGCTCTTTCTTTATTTCTTTTTCATAGTGAAACAACTGGGAGACAGGCCTTTCCGGCGGACGTATCTCTTCAGCGTCAATGCCGGGTTCCTCTTCTCCTTGCTGTATCAATATGAAATATATCTGTCCGGCGTGATGGCCGATCACCTCGATAGGATACTCGTCAGGCCAGGCTTCATCAAACCGGCTTGTGGGAATGGTATAAAACTTGACATGAAGATCTTCTTCTGCCAGCTTCTCCAGGGTCTGTAATGAAAAGTCGCCCCAGGTCCGCACCTGGCTGATCTCTTTCTGCAGCAGGGTGAGCTGTTGAAATTTATCTTCAAGCCTTGCAAAGAGGTCTTTCACCTCTTCAAAGGCTTGCTTTCCATCCACACCTTTTGCCGGTTGTCCGGATTTAACCTCGCGCTTGTCGAGCTGTTTTACGATCTGCTGGATATCTTTGATCAGGTCGTACTGGTCCCTGACTTCATCAGACACTTCGTCCTGCTTTTCAATCAGATGGACGACACCAATATCCCTGACATTCTTAAGGAAATCTTCGTAATCCTGATGAAAGACCAGGAAAGAAAACTTATGCATGGGAATAATCATACGCTTGCCTCCGCTTCCTGTAACCGGTTTTTAACAATTTTCTGGGCTGCCTTGGAGAGGTTCTCTTCGTCTTCCAGGTAGCGTTTTATCTTGAGAATGGCTTCTTCGAAGCCCGGGATCTGTACCTTTTCGTAAAGGTTAACTTTTTGTGTCGTCTTTTTTCGTGCATGCTCCAGAAGGTTCATTTTTTGGTAGAATACCTCCCTTTCCAGGGCTACGTTAGCCAATTCCTGAACAATGTGGATGCCATCCAGGTACCATGCTGGCTTGTTAAACATGCTGAAGTCCTTCACGGAAAACAGAATGTTGTCTAACACGGGCGTTTTCACGCCGGCGATCTTTTTTACCGAAAGGTCCACTTCTTCGATGCTCACCAGCTCATTGTCGAACTCATCCCAGAGTGCAATGGCGTGTTGATAGAGCTTCAGGTGCTTTTCCAGCTTCCTGTCAAACTCTTCGGCCGTCTCTTTGGCTTTCTTGACTTCACTGCGCAGGGCGGCCTCCTTGTTTTTCAGGGTGGGAAGTGCACGCTCCCTGACCTCCAGCTGCTTCTTCAGCCGCTGAAGGGATGTCTTGTTATATTGAAACTTAATGGCCATAGATTAATTCGCTTATTGGTCAAGTAACCAGATTAGTTTTTATTCTTTTTCCAGTACTTGTCGACAAACTGCTGCTTGATGCCTACCTCTTCAGGCTTGAAATAGGTGTTGAACAGGTCGTATGCTGTTTCAAGCATTTCATCTGTTTCGATGTTCACATCGATGGCCAGCAGCTTTTCAGAATATTCTTTTGCGAAGTCCAGCGAGCGTGTGTCATAGTCGGTGAGGTCGAAGCCGTTTTCCTGCTTTGTCTTGGCGTTGGCGGCATCTGCGTAGAGCCTCACGGCGGCATTCATGACCTGCGGGTGGTCTTCCCGGGTTTTCTTGCCGATCACCAGCTGTTTCAGTCGCGACAGGCTGCGGAAGGGGTCGACGATCACTTTACCGATGTCGCTGTCTTTTCTGAGGAAGAGCTGTCCTTCGGTAATATATCCTGTGTTGTCGGGCACGGCGTGGGTAATGTCACCGCCCGAGAGTGTAGTCACGGCAATCTGTGTGATGGAGCCACCATCGGGGAACTGCACGGCCTTTTCGTACAACCTGGCCAGGTCCGAATAGAGGGATCCGGGCATGGAGTCTTTGGACGGGATCTGGTCCATACGGTTCGACACGATGCTGAGGGCATCAGCATAGAGTGTCATGTCGGTCAGGAGCACCAGCACCTTTTCGTTTTTTTCCACGGCGAAGTATTCGGCAGCCGTCAGCGCCATGTCGGGCACCAGCAG
>SLEW01000099.1 GCA_007124575.1 Bacteroidales bacterium
GTGAACCGTGGTTTCGAAGCCGTAGTGGCACCTGCTTTCGAGCGCGACATCGACCATAGTGAATGCACCTACTGCGGACAATGTGTGGCAGTATGCCCTACAGCAGCCCTCACAGAGGTGGACCATACCACCCAGCTGGTGCGCGACCTGGCAGATCCTACCAAGAAAGTTGTAGTACAGACCGCCCCCGCCGTGCGTGCCGCCCTGGGAGAAGCCTTCGGCATGGAACCCGGTTCACTGGTTACAGGGAAAATGGTTGCCGCCCTGCGTCGCCTCGGATTCGACTATGTGTTTGACACCGACTTTGCCGCCGACCTGACCATCATGGAAGAAGGCACCGAACTGCTCGACCGCCTTACACGCTACCTGGACGGTGACAAAGAGGTGAAGCTGCCCATGCTCACCTCCTGCTGCCCGGGATGGGTTAACTTTTTCGAATATCACTTCCCGGATATGCGTGATATCCCATCAACAGCAAGGTCACCACAGCAAATGTTCGGCTCTATTGCGAAAACGTATTTCGCAGATACCATCGAGACAAAACGCGACGAGATGGTGGTAGTGTCTGTGATGCCTTGTGTGGCCAAGAAATATGAATGTACCCGCGAAGAGTTCGCAGTAGACGGAAATCCGGATGTAGATTATTCTATCTCTACACGCGAACTGGCCAGCCTGATCAACCGCAGCAATATTGATTTCCACACCCTTCCTGATGAAGACTTTGACAAGCCCATGGGCGAGTCTACCGGTGCTGGTGTTATCTTTGGCACCACGGGTGGTGTGATCGAAGCCGCTGTTCGCAGCGCTTATGAGATCCACACTGGCAAGTCTCTGGAGAAAATTGATTTTGAACAGCTTCGTGGGATTGAAGGCATTCGTGCTGCCAGCGTTGACTTTGATGGTACTGAGATCAAAATCGGTATCGCACATGGTTTAGGCAATGCACGTAAACTGCTGGATGACATCAAAGCAGGGAAGAGCGACTTTCAGGCCATCGAGATCATGGCCTGCCCCGGCGGATGTGTGGGTGGCGGAGGTCAACCCCTGCATCATGGTAATCCGGCCATCATCACTGCGCGCCAGAAAGCACTTTACAAAGAAGATGCCGGCAAGCCGATCCGTAAATCCCATGAAAACCCCGAGATCATCAAGCTTTATGAAGAATTCCTGGGTAAACCCATGGGAGAAAAGGCCCATCATCTGCTTCACACACATTACTTCGACAAAAAGCAGAAAGATGTGTTGCTCGACTAAGCGGTGACGGAAGGTTTTTTAAGTGTAATCAAAAAAAAAGAACATCATAATGACATCCATAAAATTAAAACTGAAAGAAAGCGAAGTGCAGCAGCTGAAAGATGTTGCCAGGTCGTTTAACAACAAGCCAGGTGAGCTGATCAACGTGTTGCACAAGGCACAGGAAATATTCGGGTATCTGCCTGCCGAGGTGCAGGAGGTAGTGGCCGAGGAACTCAAGGTGCCTGTGGCTAAGGTATATGGCGTGGTGACCTTTTATTCGTATTTCACCATGCTGCCCAAAGGGCGTTATCCAATCTCCATCTGTACCGGTACGGCTTGCTATGTTCGCGGAGCCGACAAGGTGCTGGACGAATTCAAACGCATGCTCAAGGTGCCTGTGGGTGAAACCACGCCTGATGGCAAGTTCAGCATTACCTGCCTGCGTTGCGTAGGTGCCTGCGGGCTGGCCCCTGTGGTCATGGTTGGCGATAAGACTTACGGCCGCGTGACCACCGATGGCGTAAAAGACATCCTCAAGGAATATGAGGATGTAGAGTAAGGGCATTTACCCGGTAACATTGCGCAATGGAGGTTTGTAGGGCAGGGCTTGACCTGTCCGAGGTTTGAGGTTTGAGGTTTGTTGCCTGGATTATTTTTTGCCGGCTTTTTGATGCCGGCGATATCCACCGGAACTGTTCCGGTTCATTAAAGAACTTGCTTTGGTCATGCCGAAGTTGGTTAGTGGTTACTATTTGACGGAAGGAGCGCGACGTGTTCGCGCTCCTTTATTATTACCTTTTACGCCCCGCAGCCAATAACACCAATCCCCATTCATTCCGGCCAGCCACCAAGCGCCAACAGCCCAAAGCTAATAACTAACAGCCCACAGCTCACAGCTAACAGCCAATACCCAATAGCTAAAAGCCAACAGCCAACAACAAAAAAAACACCAGGAATTATTTTTTTTATTAAATGTGTTTGCAGAATGAAAAATGTGTATTATATTTGCAACGCCTTAGCAGAAAAAGCAGGGTAAAACGTTCTAAGATATTCGGTCCGGTAGTTCAGTTTGGTTAGAATACGTGCCTGTCACGCACGGGGTCGCGGGTTCGAGTCCCGTCCGGACCGCAGAAAGCCTCCCAGTTTGGGGGGCTTTTTTTGTTAGGTTTAGTGTCTTCCCTTTAATAATTATATAGATCCGGTTTTCTAAGTTCCCGAATTTTTTATTTCTTGCCGTAACAACTAAAGCCCGCGACATTCCATAGCAACGGGCCGACGGCCCTTATTCTGCCCTGAAAGATTCATGCAAAGTTGCTGAGCGGGGATGTAGTATTTCCCTTTCATACGATTTCAGTTTTTTCTATGGTGCAAACAGGGGTAACCCTACAATGCAGAAACACTTCCCTCTTTATATTTACAGCTGTAAACATTTGTCTCTGCATCATAACATGGTGAATCATGGCATCAGGCTGTCTTACCCTCTACAGGAACAGCCGGCATGGTCACCGGCAAACTTTTTATGCATGCGGTTATGAGAAAAATATTGATTGCCGATGACCATTCGATTTTGCGCGTCGTGATAAAAGGCGTGATTCAGGACATGGCGTTTTCGTCGGTCATTGACGAGGCAGGTGATGGAAGTCAGGCACTGGCAAAAATCAAGAGCAACAATTACGATCTGGCCATCCTTGACATCTCCATGCCCGGTGCTGACGGTTTCGACATTTTGCGTACCATCAGGGACGAAAGGCTGCGGTGCAGAACACTGATTGTAAGCTTTTACCCGGAGCGGCATTATGCATTGAAGGCATTCAAGCTCGGGGCAATAGGGTATATTTCGAAATGTGCTCCTTTTGCCGAGATCAAAAATGCGATCCACATGGTCGCGGATGGTACCAGGTATGTCCCCCCGGGAATTGCCGAAGAAATTACCTTTGATAACCTCCGGGACAAAATGCCCCATGAGAGATTGTCGCAAAGGGAACTGCAGGTCATGCTGTTGCTTGCGAGAGGGAGCAGCGTAACGGATATTGCCCGCGACGTCATCATTTCAGACAAGACCGTCAGCACCTACCGCAGCAGGATATTGAAAAAAATGGACATGAGAACCAATACAGAGCTAATTATATACGCCATACACAACGGCCTGATCATCTGACTGCCCTGGCCGCTTTCCGCCCCGCATCCACCCCGGGATCACCTCTAGCTGTGAATCACCGCCCCACACCCTTCCAATGACCGTGTAGGTGAATTCCTACCGTATCCTGGCAGATTGGCTGACAAAGTGATGGTACACCTCAGATCGACCTATCAGTCAAGGTATTGGAAGATCCGGATACGGATTCCTTCAAACAGCCATCCTAAACCTGAATAATCGCTAACAATTCTGGAATTTGACGTACCTCAAAATAAAGGCATTGATCATCTGATTTACATGTAATTAGCCTTTCTTTTCTCCGGAGGAGGATGTATTGGTTGGCGAATCAATGTTTTACGGACTATCATATGTTCTATACTTACATGCATGTCAGATTTGTCCTACATCTTCAAGGTAAATAATCTTACATAAAAATACGAAATGTATTACCTTTTAAGTTGGCCTGGCCCTACAGAGCATTAAAAATCATTAATCTACATTTACACCGTGTTTATATGCTTTTTTATATGCCAAAATATATTAAAAGGGCTTTATATGTTATTATTGGGTTGTTATTTAAGTGATAATCAGGACGTGATAAAGCATCCAAATATTACTTGTATACCCTTCCCTGCACATAATCACTTTGTGATCAAACACTGCGGTACCACTCTAAAAAGGGGGATTCCGAGGGTTTTTTTTGAATACATGAACCGAGCCATGCCAAATGCATTGACACATACGACGATGATTATTGCATGGCGAGCTCTCCCGTAGGGACGGGACAGGCATGTGACCGATTTAATCAAATTATAAACACATGAACCGAGCCATGCCAAATGCATTGACACACACGACGATGATTATTGCATGGCGAGCTCCATGTGACCGATTTAATCAAATTATAAAC
>SLEW01000123.1 GCA_007124575.1 Bacteroidales bacterium
CCCCCCATAAACCCGGTAGTACCACTAATTGCTATCTTCATCCGCATGGTATTTTTATTGACACAATATGCCCGTTATGGCCATATCAAAGACAAGCAGACATACGCTGCCGCCTGAAATATAAAGTCGAAGCCTTCTGTTAATTCAAAGACATGTTAACAAATCTTCTCTAAAGATAAACAAAAAACACGACAATGTGGTTCAACAAAAGCGGTTATCAGAAATTGTTTCTTATTTTTGTGGGTTATCAAAGAGTCATAAGACATTTTAATAAGAGATTATGAAACCTCCAAAAAAGCTAAGCATCCTGATCCTGTGGATGGCGCTCCTTCCTTTGGCTGTCGCGGCTCAGCAAGGAGAGGTGTGGACACTGGAAGACTGCGTTCTTCATGCTAAGGAAAATAATCTTCGAATAAAACAGCAGCGCCTCGGTGTAGATATGGCCGAGGAGAACCTCCGTCAAAGCCAGGCCAACCGTTACCCTTCGCTGAATGCCAGCGCTAATCACCGGTATAACTGGGGACGCACGCTGGATCCCATCACCAACGAATTTGTAAGCGAAAGTGTGCAGTCCAACAACTTTAGCATCAACAGCGGGTTAACGCTGTTTAATGGTTTTCAGGTACGTAACATGATTGAACAGGATCGCTATAGCCTGGAGGCGAGCCGATTGGACGTGGAAGCCATGGAAAATGACATATCCCTGGCGGTGGCATCTGCCTATCTGCAGATTCTTTTTACCAAGGAGATGGTAGAAGTAGCTGCTAACCAGCTAGACATTACACGACAGCAGGCAGACCGTACACAGAAACTGGTAGACGCAGGCACGCTTGCCAGGGGAAGCCTGCTCAATATCGAGGCAATGTTGGCTACGGAAGAGCTTCAGCTTGTGGATGCAGAGAACCAGCTACGGATCGCGTATCTCGACCTGATGCAATTACTCGACCTGCGCGAAGACATGGACTTTGCCATTGAAGTGCCCGATATCGATATCGAGCCCAGCGAAACAGTGGAATACTCCCCGTTGCAGCTTTACGACACCGCCGTTCAGATTCAGCCCGACATACGCTCTGCCGACATGCAGGTTTCAAGTGCTGAAAAAGGCTATGAGATCGCCCGGGGAGGACGCTATCCGTCGTTGTCATTAAGTGGCAGCATTGGTACTGGCTATTCAGAGGCCAGGCTCCAGATTGCCGAGGTGATCGAGTCAGACCCTGAGCAGATTGGCCAGACAGCTTCGGGAGAGGCCGTGTTTGCCCCTACCTTCGACTATCAAACAGAAGTGATCCCATTCATGGATCAGATCGACGAAAACCTGAACAGAAGCATCGGGCTTGTCCTGCAAATCCCCATCTTTAACAACTATCAGGTTCGCAGCCAGATAGGCCGTTCCAAAATATCCATGGAGAATGCCCGCCTGCAACGACAGATTGTAAGAGATGAACTTTACAAAACCATAGAGCAGGCTCATCAGGATGCTGATGCCTCCCTGAAACGCTATATGGCAAGCGAGAAAAACGTGGAAGCCCTTGAAGAGGCCTTCAGATATGCCGAACAACGTTTTAATGTGGGCATGGTTAACACCCTGGAGTATAATGACGCAAAAAACAGGCTCACCACAGCCCAGTCGGAGCTGCTACAAGCCAAATATGAATATGTGTTCAGGATACAGATCCTCGACTTTTATATTGGAAACCCCATCACGCTCAGGTAAAGGAATGGGCGCGCGCAACACCCAAAACAACAAACAGTTGCAAAATCCTAAAATCATGAAGAGAAGAAAAGGACTAAAGATTACCCTGATCGTTATTGGTGTGATCATCATTTTCAGCCTCATCGGCCGTTGCGGTGGTGGTGATGATGGCTACCGGGTTACTGTGGAGTCAGCAGAGCTACGCGACATCGTGGAGATAGTGACCACCAATGGCCGTGTGCGGCCTGTCACCGAGGTTAAAATGGCACCAGACGTGTCGGGTGAAATTGTGGAGCTTAACGTGGAGGAGGGGGAGTATGTGGAGCACGGGCAGTTGCTTGCACGTATAAACCCGGATATTTATGAATCGATGCTTGACAGGGCTGAGGCCAGCCTTAACCAGGCCAGGGCGAGCCTTGCCAATGCACGTGCTCGGGTGCTGCAAAGCGAGGCTCAGCACGTGAATGCACGCTCCAGCTACCTTCGTAACAAACAACTTTTCGAGGAAAATGCCATCTCGGAATCTGAATATGACACGGCCTACTCGCAATATCGTGTGGCTGAGGCCGACGTGGAAGCCAGCAAGCAAAATGAAGAAGGGGCCCGTTACCAGGTAATGAGCGCCGAGGCAGGCGTAAGAGAAGCCCGGGAAAACCTCAGCAAGACAAATCTTTTTGCCCCAATGGATGGCACGGTATCACGGCTGGACGCAGAAGTTGGCGAAAGGGTCGTGGGCACCCAGCAGTATGCCGGAACGGAGATCATTCGCATCGCCAACCTCAACAAGATGGAGGTCAAGGTGGACGTGAATGAGAACGACATCATACGGGTCAATGAGGGAGACACGGCATTTATCCAGGTAGATGCCTTCTTTGGGGAAGAGTTTATGGGGATCGTTACCTCCATTGCCAATTCAGCCGACGCTGACATGTTGGGGAGTGACCAGGTAACCAACTTTGAGGTTCGCATTCGCATGCTCCCGGAATCTTACAGTCACCTTCAGCGCCAGGACCGCCCTCATCTGTCTCCATTCCGGCCCGGGATGTCTGCTGCAGTTGACATACAGACAGAACGTGCTGTGGGAGTAGTTTCCCTGCCTATACAGGCTGTGACAACACGAGAAGGGGGAGGGCTTTCCGATGACAATGAAGGAGGTTCCGCCGGGGGCAGCACGGTGCGTCAGCGCGAGGTGGTCTTCATTTATGAAGATGGCAAGGTAAAACAAACTACTGTCCGGTCAGGAATTCAGGATAACCAGTATATTGAGATCCGTGAAGGCCTGGAAGAAGGCCAGGAGGTGGTTACCGGTCCTTACCGCCTTGTGTCAAGAGAGCTGAGGGATGGCATCCAGGTTGAACGTGTCACCAGGGAAGAGCTTTTCCGATAATAACACCTGACATGGCCAAAATACTTCTCATCGAAACAACTACACGCACCTGCTCGGCCGGCATTGCTGACAATGGCCGGATTGTCTCCCTCCGTGAGGACATGAGCACAGACTATTCGCACTCCTCTTTGCTGACGGTCTTTATCGAAGAGGTTATGCATGAAGCAGGGCTACAGGCAGGTGATGTAGATGCTGCAGGGGTAAGCGAAGGGCCGGGCTCCTATACGGGCTTGCGGATAGGCGTGGCAGCAGCCAAAGGCTTTTGCTATGCAAAAGACATCCCCTTAATCGCCATTGACACCATGAAGGCCCTAACGGCAACAGGCTTGCATCACATGTCGCAAATCCAGGGCGTGACACCTCCCGTGGCAGGAAAGACCCTGTATTGCCCGATGATTGACGCCCGCCGGATGGAGGTATATTATGCCCTCTTTGACAGGGACCTTAACAAGATGGGGAAAACACGCGCGGAGATCATTGACGAGAACAGTTTCCGGGAAGAGCACCTGCAGGATGCCCGAATATTCTTTTTTGGAGATGGAGCAGCCAAATGCCGTGAGGTACTCACAAGCCCAAACATGCATTATGTGCCTGGGGTATACCCCTCCGTAAGAGGCATGGCGTCAGAAGCAGAACAACTGTTCGGTCAGGGGAAATTCGTCGACCTCGCCTATTTTGAGCCATACTATCTTAAAAATTTCGTCGCAGGCAAGCCCAGGGTGAAGGGCCTCTATTCATAATTCTTTACCTTTGCAGAAAGCCGGATGCATATGTGGTCTAAAACCCCTTCCTTTCTCCGAAATAAATATTTCATAGCACTGTTCGTGGTGTTTGTGTGGTTGCTGTTCTTTGACAGCCACAGCTTTTTCCGTCAGTGGCGGACGCACAGGGAGCTCCGCGACCTGCGTCAGCAAAAGGAGTTTTACCTCGAAGAGATTGAACACGACAGCCTTGCCATCGATCGCTTGAAGAACGATCCCGACGCGCTGGAGAGGTATGCCAGGGAACAATACTGGATGAAAAAGGAAGGAGAGGATATCTATATCATCACAGAAGACCCGCAATAGCCTTCTCTTTCGCGTCTTTGTCCGCACCATGCGGGCGAAAAAGCCACAAGACCATCATAAAGGGTCTACGTTAAACACTACCCTGACAGCCTTCCAGCGGCTTTCCTCCTGGAAGGCATCTGTTACATCCCTGA
>SLEW01000169.1 GCA_007124575.1 Bacteroidales bacterium
AGATCCATTCCTTCACCACCGTTTTGCCATTGCTTCCTGTGATGGCAAGCACAGGGTAAGAGTAATAAGCCCGGTGCACAGCAGCAAGCTTTTGCAGGGCCTTAAGTACATTCTCCACGATAACAAAGCAGGTATCCTCTGGTATCTTCCCTAAGCCCTCAGGGACATGGTCTGCAACAAAAGCCCGTACACCTTTTTGAAGCAGCTCCCTGATATACCTGTGTCCGTCATCCTGGTTGCTTCGCAAGGCAAAAAAGAGGCTTTGATCAGGAAGAAGCAACTTCCTGCTGTCTGTAAGAAGGAAGCGGATCCGGTGGGCACATAAACCCTCAGTCCGGCCATTCACGACTTCTGCTATCTCAGCGGTGGAATAAGACCTGTTATGATCATCCGGCATGTACTCCTTGCTCATGGGTCTTTTCTTAGCTTAACTTTCGTTATCATCCTGCTCCTGAGCCAGATCCAGGGGATTCATCGTAATCTCTTCATGTATTTTGCGATTTTTTACGATGTCAATAGCAAGGTAAACCGATTCACGGAAGGCATCGGGCGATGCCATGTTTTTGCCGGCCATGTCAAAAGCTGTCCCGTGTGCGGGAGATGTTCTTACCACAGAAAGGCCGGCAGTAAAGTTCACGCCACTTTTAAATGACAGGGTTTTAAAAGGGATCAATCCCTGGTCGTGATACATGGCAAGAATGCCATCAAAATGGTTGAAGGAAGCGGAGCCAAAGAAGCCGTCAGCGGGATAGGGCCCGAACACCAGGATACCTTCATCAAAAGCCTCTTTGATGGCCGGGATGATGATCTCCTCTTCCTCCAGCCCGATAACACCCTTGTCGCCGGCATGGGGGTTCAGCCCGAGCAGGGCGATCTTGGGTTTTGTGATGCCAAAATCACGCTTTAACGAGGCATTCAGGATCTGTACCTTCTTAAGGATACCTTCTTTGTTTATCCTGGAGGGCACATCCCTGAGAGGAATATGACCGGTAATAACACCAATACGGGTTTCGTTGCTTACCATCAGCATCACGCTTTCGCCGGCACCAAACTTTTTGGTAAGGTACTCCGTGTGCCCCGGGAAGTCAAAATCCCTGCTCTGGATGTTCTGCTTGTTAATGGGGGCAGTAACCAGTGCATCGATATGTCCGGCAGCCAGGTCGTCGGTAGCATGTTCCAGTGACTTCAGGGCAGCACTTCCGGCCTGCTCTGTAGTCTGGCCAATATCAAGTTTGACCTCATCATGAAAAACATTAATAAGGTTGGCTTTGCCCGGAACAGCCTGATCAACACTGCGGATCACATGAAAATTGAAATCCTGGATTCCAAGTATCTTTTTATGATAGCTGGCCACCTTGGAAGAACCGTATACCACAGGCGTGAAAAAGTCGAGTATTCGGGTGTCATAGAGAGTCTTCATGATGATCTCATAGCCGATACCATTTACATCACCATGGCTTATACCTATTTTTATTGTATGGTTGGGAGATAGTTCTCGTGTCATTGCAATATTTTTTGCAAAATTATTTTTTATTCATACAAAGGTACGTAAATTTATAGCTGTAACGAGAAGTCTCTGAAAGCAAGGTACAGATCTGCTGACATGGCTGTTTTTTTGCATTACGCAATTTATTTGTTCTGAAAGAAATAGACACCGATCCTGTTACAACACATACACTCAAAACCTGCAAGACATGCATATGCTTAACAAAACTGGCATTTTCGACTTTATCCTGGGCTCCTGGTGGCTGATCATCGTATTAATTTTGCTGTTGTTAACCATTTTGTGGATGCAGCATATCAAAGCGATGCAAAGGCAGCGTGGCAAAGAGCGCAAGAAACCCGGTCCAAATCCTGTAATCATCCTGGGCATGGTCACCATCTTTGTACTGGTTCTCCTTGCCATGCCATGGTACCTCGGCACTTTGGAAAAAGCCGATCCTGAAAATGATGACGTGGAATTGATTGAAGAAGTTAAAGAACCTGAGGAAGAAAAAGAGGAGGAGAGTGAAGGAGATAACATGAACGGATAACATCATCCGTTATGTGTTACAGATGATGCCGTGCGCGCTGGTATTTTTATTTATTTTTGCAGGCTGCCTGTTTGACTCAGGCATGGAATGGACATGAGCAATATACCCTTGGAATACGACAAGATCATCATAGGCATTGACCCGGGAACCAACAATATGGGTCTGGGCATTCTGGGCTTTTGCAACAACAGGGTTGATGTGCTTGCCATGGACGTGCTGAAGCTCAACAAACTGAACAACCAGCCGCTGAAGCTCAAAAAGATATTTGAAACGGTATTACGCAACATTGACGCCTATCATCCTGATGAACTGGCTGTAGAGAGCCCTTTTTATGGCAAGAACATACAATCGATGCTTAAGCTGGGGCGGGCTCAGGGTGTTGCCATTGCAGCAGCTCTGCATAGAGACATTCCCGTATTCGAATACTCACCACGTAAAATAAAACAATCCATTACCGGCAAGGGAGGTTCATCCAAGGAACAGGTGGCGGCCATGCTTTACAATATTTTAAACATCTCCGGAACACCTGACAACATGGACATAACGGATGCCCTGGCCGTTGCCCTCTGCCATCACTATCAGGGGAAAGGCACTACAAGTGGAGAACAGAAAAGTTACAGCAGCTGGAAAGCTTTTATCAGCGATAATCCGAACCGTATAACCCGCAAATAATACGGCGTACTATCATTGTGTACGGCGGCAGGCCTACATGGCACCCCTGATCCGCTGAGCGATGAGGTTCAATTCTTCAGCGCCAAGCTCAAGCTTGGGCTTGCTGAAATCAATGTCGTAGATGCCTGTTATGGGCACGAGGTGAATGTGTGCATGAGGTACTTCAAGCCCCACTACGGCCACCCCGACCCGCTCACATGGCATAGTCCTGCCAAGAGCAACAGCCACTTTTTTGGCAAAAAGCCAAAGATCACGATAGGTCTCGTCATCCAGATCAAAAAGGTTGTCCACTTCTTTTTTAGGAATTACAAGCGTATGTCCTTTGGCAAGAGGGTTAATATCGAGAAAGGCCAAAAACCTTTCATCCTCGGCTACTTTGTGAGCCGGGATCTCCCCCTTGACGATTTTCGTGAATATACTAGCCATAGGTTTTGTGTATTAGCCGGCAGATTACGACCGGGATATTTTTTCAACTTTAAACTTCATAAGACCTGCAGGCACATCAATTTCTGCTGTTTCTCCTTCTTTTTTACCTAACAGGCCTCTGGCAATGGGCGAATTGACAGATATTTTACCGTTCCTGATATCTGCCTCGTTCTCAGGTACGAGGGTATAGGTCACCACGGCCTGGGTGTTAAGGTTTTTTAGTTTTACCCTGCTGAGGATAGAGACTCTGCTGTCGTCAAGCTGACTTTCGTCTATCACCCGGGCATTTGCCAGCGTTTCTTCCAGCTTGGAGATGCGTAGCTCCAGCATGCCTTGTTCATTTTTGGCTGCATCATACTCGGCATTTTCTGAAAGATCGCCTTTTTCACGGGCCTCGGCAATCATCTGCGACACAGCAGGACGCTCCACCGACTTGAGTTTTTCCAGTTCATCCTTCAATTGCTCAAGCCCCTCTTTTGTAAAATACTTAACTTGGTTCATAGCCTTATGTATTAAAAGAATACCAGACATTCACCGGATGCATCTAAACGCTTCCCTGAACGCCTGGAAATTATTTATTTGTTGTTTAAGAATACGTTGCCCCTGAATCCAATATAGCTGGCAGAACTTGCCTGAACCTTTCCGGCTTGCAAACAAGCCCATCAGCATTATTCAAGACGCAGGGGGCTTACAGAAAAAATACCTGATATTGGTGGTCGAACCAACACCAGGCGGTTACATGTTTCTTTTTGTTGTCTGTAACAAAGATAAGAAATAATTAATCAGATATCAAACTTTCAGTCATATTTTCTGTTTAATATTTCTGAAAAAATTACTGCCTGCCGCAGATCGAATTCGGGAAGCCCTTCCAGCCCGGCCGTGGCGCTATCATCAGCTTCTTCCCGGGCAAGCCGCATGGCTTCTTGTTTTTTGTGGGATGCAATGAGCTCATCGATAGTTTTCATCTCGGCTTCTGAAGCCTTTTTCTGATCTTCTGATGTATGCCCTTTGTCCGCGTACTTTTCTGCCTCCGGTTTCCTTTTTGAAACTTTCCGGCCTTCCTTACCCCACATGGGTGTTTCGTCACGCTGGTCAAGCAACTCCTTCTCCCGCCGATCTTCTATGCGTTCATGCCTGTCATCACGCCG
>SLEW01000092.1 GCA_007124575.1 Bacteroidales bacterium
CCCATCCCCGCGCTGAAGAGCATGGCAAACCAGGCACCGGTACTGAACTCCGGCTTGGCCATGCGTCCGCCCAGACGGATGTTGCCAAAACGGGAGCCAGCCATCACCAATACAAAGATCAAAAAGAAATTGACCGCCAACACAAAAAACCAACCGGCATTCTCGGAGATGTTATCCTGGATGCTGGCAAAGATCGCCATCATCGGCTCTCCGACACTCAGGGTGATCACAATAAAGAATATGATGATGGCGGCAGAAGGCCAGAACACCCGGTGATCCACATCGAAATACTTGTTTTTGCTCACCAGGTGATCTTCCGAATCAGGTAATGAAGATTGTTTTTCTTTCATATGCAATCGCTAAAAATTGGAAATAATATACAACTGCTCAAACGATGTCTGATCAAACACTTTATCCAACATAACAAATATACAGGAAATTTGCGTGGAATAAAAAGCCAGCGAACTAAGGCAAAAACTTTCGTTTTACTTCAAAGAAAAAGATTTCACGGAAAGCGCGCAAAGATTAAAACACGCAGAGGGCGCAAAGAACACAGAACGCGCCCCCCCACCCCGGATTTTTGCAAGCGGCAACTTCAAACCGCAAACCTACTCCACCCGATGCTTATACTTAGCCTTTTTCAAGTCCTCGTTGGCCTTTACAACTTTGTTTTTGAGGTCCTTTTTGAAGGTCAGAAGACGCTCCCGGATGTCGTCATCGCTTTGTGCCAGGATCTGCATGGCGAGGATGGCGGCATTTTTGGCTCCGTCCAATGCCACAGTAGCCACCGGAATCCCCGAAGGCATCTGCAGGATGGACAACACGCTGTCCCAACCGTCGATCGAGAGTGATGAACGCACGGGTACGCCAATGACGGGCAGTGTGGTTCCGGCCGCGATTACGCCTGGAAGGTGAGCCGCCCCGCCTGCGCCGGCAATGATGACACGCACACCGCGGTCATAAGCGTGTTCCGAAAATTCCATGACCAGCTCAGGGGTGCGGTGAGCCGACAAGGCATTGATCTCGAAAGGGATGTGCATCTCATCGAAAAAGGCAGCCGCCTGTTCCATTACCGGCATGTCGGAAGTGCTTCCCATAATAATGCTTACAAGTGGTTTCATAGGGTTTAAGATTAAGGTTAAGGTTGGCAGGAACAAAACTACAAGCTTTTAATCAATTAATGGCATAAAAAAGAGGCCATATAGACGGGAAGGCGAACAATATAACGTTTAAGTATATTTTTATGCCAAACGCTATTTTATTTATCTTTTTTATTGTTTATTTTCTATTTATTTAATATTTTTGAAAACAAAAGCAAGATAAAAATGATGATTTTACGTATAATTCCGGGGTTTATTATCATTGTATTCCTGCAGTTGGAATGCCTTTCAGAGAACCGGACGCCCGGAGCCAGACCAGCGGGAATGTCCCACGCCGTGGTGGCGGTTTACGACTTCTGGGCGCTTATGCATAACCAGGCAGGCATGGCCAGGATCAGGGCACCCGCGGCGGGCTTCCATGCCGAAAATCACTTCATGATCCCTGAACTGTCGCAGGCCTCCGCAGGATATATTCATCCTGTGGGGCAGGGAACGATCGGGGCATCTCTCACCTGGTCCGGCCACGATATCTACCGGGAAGGCCAGACAGGCATCGCCTATGCCAGGCGCTTCGGGAGTAAGCTGTCGGCCGGGGTGAAGCTGAGCTACCTCTTCCTGTCCCTGGGCGACGGATATGGCAGCACAGGAAATATCGCCGCAGAAACCGGGATCATCTGCGAAATATTACCCGGGCTTTACATCGGCGCGCACCTTTTTAACCCCGGCAGGGCGAAGATCACATCATATGAATACCTGGACCACGATGAGAGATACCCTTCTGTTATACGAAGCGGACTGGCCTACAGGTTTTCAGAAGGCCTGATGATAAGCATCGAGGCAGAAAAAGATATCCGCCATGAGCCAAAAGCCCGGATAGGCATCGAATATGGCATCAGCGAGAAGATCATGCTGCGAACAGGGCTAAGCACCAACCCCATGACCAACAGCTTCGGCTTCGGGCTGCGCACCGGTAACTGGCAGCTTGACCTGGCCTCATCCTACCACTATGTACTGGGGTACTCACCACAAGCGGGAGTGCTTTACCAATGGTAGCAGCTGGAAGCTGGGAACTATGAACTGGGAACTGGGGTCTGTAAGGACAGCACTTGGGCTGTCCGCAGATTGTGGGGCCACCCAGGCTGAAATCATCCATCCTGGCAATGACAATCAATGACGGCGCAACAGCACCAATGACAGGGCGAAGCCCTAAATGACGGCGCTACAGCGCCAAAACCAGCATCATGGGTAACAAACAACGATATGTACTGTCCGGACTGCTTTTAATGCTGTTCTGGACAAATGCCCGGGCGCAGCTGCCCGAAGAAGGAGCGGAAGAAATGCTTCTCTACCAGATCGAAAGCCTCATAGAAACAACCGCCGGCGACGATGCCGGCTATGCATCCCTGGCGGAAAGCCTGGAATGGCTATATGCCCATCCCATCAACCTGAACAACGCCAACTCACGGGAGCTGCAACAGCTTTTCATGCTCAACACGATACAGGTAAACAACCTCCTGCTGCACATCCGCCGGCACGGCCCCCTGGTCAGCATCTATGAGCTGCAGACCATAGATGGCTTCGACATGCACACCATACGCCAGATCCTGCCCTTTGTCACCATCGCCGACAGTCACCCCAGACGCCATTTCAACCTCGACAACATGCTCCGCGACGGTGACCATGTGCTCTTTGTGCGCTACCAGCAACTCCTGGAAGAACAGCGCGGCTTCTCCCCTGTCGACCCGGCAGAACTCGAAGAGAACCCCAATGCACGCTACCTGGGCAGCCCATACCGCCTGTACTCCCGCTACCGCTTTACCTATTACCAGAACGTGAGCGTTGGCATCACCGCAGAAAAAGACCCCGGCGAAGAGTTCTTCCGGGGGTCACAACCCCGGGGATTCGACTTTTATTCCGGGCACCTGCACCTGCGCGACTTCGGAAGACTAAGGGCCCTGTCGCTTGGCGACTACCTGGTGCAGTTCGGACAGGGCCTCACACTGTGGTCGGGCATGGGGTTCGGGAAAGGTGCCGAGGCCATCGGCATCATCAAGAACGGCATGGGCCTCCGCCAGTATACGTCGGTCGACGAAAACAATTTTATGCGGGGGACAGCAGCTACCATCGGAGTCGGCCCCTTCGACATCACGGCTTTCTACTCCCGTAAGCCCCGCGATGCCAATGTCATCGAAGAGGCCTGCCCCGAAACGGGCTGGCCGGTGATCAGCAGCCTGCAACAATCCGGGCTGCACCGCACGCCGCGCGAAATGGAAGGAAAAAACGCCGTCAACGAAAAGATCCTGGGAGGCAACATCCATTTCCAGGGCAGAAACTTCCACGCAGGTATCACAGCATTCAGGCTCAACCTGGAAGCAGACCTGCAGCGAAACCTATCATTTTACAACCAATTCGACTTCAACACATCGCAATATCAACGCATAGGAATACACTATGGTTACCTCATGCGAAACATGAACCTTTTCGGTGAAGTAGCTATGGCAGACAACGGCAAAATAGCCCTGCTGAATGGCGTGATGATCAGCATGCACCGGAGGATCTCCCTGGCGCTGTTGCATCGCCGGTACGACATGGACTACCACGGCCACATGGCCGGTGCCTTCGGAGAGAACACCCGGGCCAGCAATGAACAGGGCCTGTATGTCGGCACCAGCATCCGCCTCACACCAACCCTGCGGATCCAGGCCTTCGCCGATCATTTTCGGTTTCCCTGGATGAAATTCAGGACATACATGCCCTCAGCAGGGAGTGACTACCTGGTAAACCTGCAATACCGTCCTACCAGACAGATTGAATGCATGGCCAGGTTCCGGAGAAAGAACAAACCACTGAACGCCAGGGATACGGACCTCATAAGGACACTGGAAGATGTCACAAGGACGCAATACCGTCTCCACATCGCCTACCCCGTCACCCCTGTCCTTTCTTTCCGGAACCGCCTCGAAGTGATCCGGCACAACCACGGCAAAGAGAGCCAGAAGGGGTTTATGCTATACCATGATATCTTATACCGCAACCTGGGAAGCCCTTTTGCCATCACCTTCCGGTACTGCCTGTTCGACACCGATGGCTTCGACGCACGCATCTATGCCTATGAGCACGATGTGCTGTATGCCTTCTCTTTCCC
>SLEW01000196.1 GCA_007124575.1 Bacteroidales bacterium
CGCCGGCAGCCACCAGTTACGATGCCTTTCCTGATTTCGAAGCACGCGGTAACAGGTTTAAAGAGCTGGTGAAAACAATTCCAATGTACTGATCCCCTGCTTGAGGGTGAGGCAGGGGGAGGTTATTCGTTGCTTTTGATCATCATGCCGGCGAGGCGATAAAGGATCCTTGAAGAGATGATGCCGTCGAGCTTGGTGGGGCCTGTTTCCACCAGGTCGGCGCCGATGAAACGTTTACCTGCATTGAATGCTGTTCCGAGCAGATGCATCACGTGGTTATACGACAGCCCTCCGGGAACCGGGGTGCCTGTACCCGGACAACAGGCAGGCTCCAGGCCATCCACGTCGAAGGTGACATAAATATTGTCCGGCAGCTTGTCGATGATGTCGTGGCAAATCTCGCCCCACACCTCGCCTTCATACATACGTTGATGCAGATCGTGGTCGAAGAAGGTTTTTACCGTTTTGTGATTCATGGAAATTGTCTGTATCTCTTCATTGCAGAGCTCCCTGATCCCCACCTGCACGATTTGCGATACCCCTTCGGTGTTAAGTGCATGGTGCATGATGGAGGCATGTGAGTGTTCAAAGCCCTGGTAGGCGACACGCATGTCGGCATGGGCATCAATCTGCAGGATGCCAAAACTTTCTTGCAGGGCGAGTGCCCGTATCAGCCCCAGTGACACACTATGGTCACCTCCGACAATAAAGGGAATTTGCCCATTTTCAATGTACTGCAGACACTTTTTCTCTATCTCGAGCATCAGGCTGTCGCATGTTTGATTTACATGCTCTGTGAGATGCATTATTTGTTGATTATCCTCCAGGTCGGCACCAGACTCCAGGTACCGGATGACACGTTCTGACTTTTTGCGAACTTCTGTGTTTCGGCTGGCGGTAACGGGATCTATGGCTTCCATGGCGATCCCTTCTTTCCAGGCATTGGGCACCAGGGGATCATACAGATCTATCTGGAACGAATTCTGAAAAATACTCATGGGCCCTTTGGAGGTGCCTGCATGATTGGTAACCGTGACATCCCATGGCACAGGAATAAAAACAAGTTTTGACTCGCTTACTTCAAAAGGCAAACCAAAAATGTTATTGGAGGTGTTACCTACACCACTGGGGTCAAAATATTTGAGTTTCTCTGAGATGTCCATGATAGTTGATGTTGATGGATTAAGACTGTAAAGTTAGTAATTCTCGTGTAATGGTTTTTTGGGACATAAAAAAACCCCGGCAGCTTTGCCGGGGTTTGACATGTTTTGTAGCGGGTGACTACTTCACTTTGTCAGCGAGCTCAGTTCCTGCTTTGAACTTAACTACCTTCTTGGCGGGGATGTTGATTTCTTTACCGCTCTGTGGGTTACGTCCTTTGCGGGCTTCTCTTTTGGCTACAGAGAACGAGCCAAAGCCAACAAGTGCTACTCTGTCACCTTTTTTCAGTGCTTTGGTTGTGGTGTCGATAAAAGCATCAAGCGCTTTTTTGGCATCTGCCTTTGTCAGTTTTGCTTCCGATGCGATAGCATCAATTAGTTCTGCTTTGTTCATGTTTTTTTAATTTTTGGTTAGTAAAATGAATAGAGAGTTTCCATTAACCATTGCAAATATAGGGTATTTGCGGGAAAATGCAAGTTTAAAGCAGAAAATATGGAAAAATGTTGAAAAAATAGGGGTTTTTGTTAATAACTTTGGCCAAAAACAGCCTGTTTTGCGCGTTTTTGAAAGGTTTTCTGCCTTATCTTGCCTGGGTAAAGGGACTAAAATCCATTCCACGAAGCAATTCTTCCACTGTCATTCTTTTTTTTCCGGCCATTTGAAGTTCATAAACGGATACAAGTCCGTCACGCCCGGCAATTTTCAGGTAATGTTTATTGTCTGTGAGGATTGTACCAGACATAACCCTGGTGGATTCGTAGTCGGGTCTGGCTTTAAAGATCTTCATCATCACCTGTTGTGCTTTTTTGTCTGATATTTCCGTGAAGGCGCCCGGGAGGGGACTTAAGCCATGGATGTGGTTGATGATATGTTCAATGGGTTGGTCCCATTTGATCCGGCAATCTTCTTTATATATCCTGGGTGCTTTATTCAGGGTACTGTTTTCGTGTAACCATTTTTCCTGTGGCATCGGGTTGACATTACCACTTCCGATCGCTTCAATGGTTTTAAGCACAAGGCTTGCACCTTTCTCTTTTACTTTTTCGTGCAGGCTTCCGGCTGTTTCATATTCATCCACAGCGATTTTTTGCCAGAAGAGCATCTTGCCGGTGTCTATTTTATGATCCAGCATGAATGTGGTGACGCCCGTTTCTTTTTCTCCGTTGATGATGACCCAGTTGATGGGGGCGGCACCTCTGTAGTCGGGCAGGAGGGAGGCATGGAGGTTGAAGCTGCCCAGCGGCGGGAGTGACCATACGGCCTCCGGAAGCATGCGGAAGGCTACTACGACCTGGAGGTCGGGCTTGTAGCTTTTCAGCTCTTCAATGAAATCGGGGGATTTCAGGTTTTCCGGTTGCAGTACCGGGATGTTGTGTTGTTGTGCCAGTTTTTTTACTGGCGACTGCTTAAGCTTTCTGCCTCTTCCTGCGGGTTTGTCAGGTGCCGTGACCGCCGCAACCACTTCTATTTTTTTGTGTATGATGGCATCCAGCACATGGGCTGCCAGTTCGGGTGTGCCGAAAAATATGATCCGAAGATATGAAGGGTTTTGTTTTTGCATGCCTGACTATGCCGGATTAAATTCACTATCGCCGGGTGAGCGGTCATTCATTATCGAAGAAAATGTCATCTTCGATGGGGTCCATCTCTACCTTAAGTGCGGCCATACGGATGGCTGCTGCGGCGGCTTCATCCCCTTTGTTTCCGTGACTGCCTCCGGCACGTTCTTTAGCCTGCTCGTGGGTATCGGTGGTCAGCACGCCGAAGATCACCGGAGTATTAGATTCGGTGCTTAGGTGCAGACATGACTGTGCCACGGCCTGGGCTATGAATTCAAAGTGACGTGTTTCTCCCTGTATGATGCATCCGAGGCAGATGACGGCATCGGGCATGAGGCCTTCGATCATGAGTGAGGCGGCCTGGGGCAGTTCAAAGCTCCCGGGAACATGTCTGACATGCACGTTATTTTCCATGTCGGCACCATGCTTACTCAGGGTATTCAGGGCGCCATTGAGCAATGCTTCAGTAACTTCAGGGTTCCAGTCGGCCACCGCAACGGCAAAGGTCATGTCACGGATGTCCGGTGCACCCTCACCGGAGAGTTCTGCGTAGGCAGAAAGGTTCTTTGTCTTGGCTGTCATAATAAGGATAATGTATACAATGGTATATAAGATGAGCCATAAACGAAATCCTATTGCTCATGTTAAGATTACGGGTGTGGCATGCAGATGCCCGATGCAAATTACAGCTTCGCTTCGGCGCGGGCGATATGCTTTTCGATGTCACGGGCTTCCTGAGACTGGGCATATTCTTTGCGAATCCGCTCATAACGCTCCAGCGCTTCATCATATCTGCCCATAGACTCGTATACCATGCCGGCCTTGAAAAGGAACGCCGGGGTGGTCAGGTTATTTGGCTCGTAATTATAAGCTCTCCTGTAAAAACGGAGTGCCCTGTCTTCGTCGCCCATATCCCAATAGGCATCCCCTATAGCTCCATAGGCCATGGCCCCAAGGAAGGTGTCACGCTTGCGGAAATCCTGCAAATGGTCTATGCCTTCCTCATACTCGCCTAATCTTATCAGGCTGATTCCGGCATAATAGCGGGCCATATTGGCAGCCTTTGTCATCCGGTAGTCGGAGATGATGTCCAGGAAGCCCGGATATTCAGCATCACCCTCCAGGGCAAGCTCAAAATCCCCGCGCTCAAAATAACGTTCCGCCATAAACATCTCTTCAAAGCCCTCCTGCTCTCTGGGCTCCAAAATAAAGCGCGTATAACCAATGTATCCTGCAATAACAATAACAATGGCCAGAACTGAATATATCAGCGTGTTCTGGTAGCGTTCAATAAACTGCTCCGACTTGCTGAGTGCCTCCTCAACAGCTACAATGTTTTTGTCTTCTTCTTTTTTCTTTTTACTTTTTGCCATGGGATTCTATTTTAGGCTGCAAATTTACATTAATTTTGCTTGCCACAATATGATTTGCCCGTTTTTTTTAGAGCAGTTATACCATGTGATGGGGTGGGTGCGTTTTTACATAGGGTTTGAGGTGTGGGGAGGGGAGTAGGGAGTA
>SLEW01000201.1 GCA_007124575.1 Bacteroidales bacterium
CTTATGCGCCTGACGGTATAATGCGCTTCGGCCTCATGCTTCCAGATACCCCGGGGATTGGCACCCTCGGGAGCCACCACAAAACGTGTGGAGGGGATGATCTTCTCGTCAGCCAGATCGATCATGTGTTCCACGCGGTCTTGCACCTCCTGCGTGCTCACCGCAGGGTCATAGGGGTCTTCCGATGGCTGTATCACCACCACATGCGCGGGACTGGTGTCCTCCTGATAACTTATCCATGTGTAGAAAGAAAACAGGGAAGGCAGCACAAACAAGACGAGCCCAAGCAAGATGTTCCACCTGGCTTTTCGCCTCTCAGCAAACCCCTGGAGGAATTGTTTTATCCCAAAAAATATAAATATGTTGATAGCCAAAATCCATAAAGTACCGCCCGTTATGCCGGTGAATTCATACCATTGAATCCATGCCGGATACCGCGCAAATACATTTCCCAGGTCAAGCCAGCTCCAGCTTAGCTCCCAGCGGCTGTGTAAAAACTCAAAGGTCAGCCAGAACATGATCAGCGACAAAGGCCCCTGTCTGGAGGGCAGGACTCTCCGGCTTACATGCATAAGCAGCCATGGCAGCGTCATAAAAAATGAGTTCAGAATTACAGCAGCGATCATGCCTGGCAGAGTGGCATGCATGATCCACCATGTGGTAAACAGGTTGAAAATGAAAAATGTCAGCCACGCATACAAGAAAAATGTCCGGATCCTGACCTTATGCTTCAGGCTGTTAATGTCGTCTTCAAGAAAAAGCAACGGGATGAAGGCGAAAAATATGAGGAAAGGGAAGCCCCTGGCAGGCCAGCTTAACACAAGCAGCATGCCCGTCAGGATACTCAATATCAACTTGTGCGTCTGGAATTTGTACAAGAACATGTTTCAAAAAGTCGAAATGTCTGGAAATTAATGGTAAAGTTTCCTAAAAAACAATCAAAGATAACATAAATGGCTTTTAAACAGTGTTTAAAACAACAAAAAATTGTATCTTTGAAAAAAAAGTTATGGCCAAACTTAAAAATACCGAGCAAAAGATTTTTGATGCCGCAACTGACTTATTCCTTGAAAAGGGGGTGGATCGCACGAGTGTGCGTGAAATTGCCACCAGGGCAGGTATTAACCTGGCTTTGATGAACTATTACTTCAGGAGCAAAGAGAACCTTTTTGATGCCATTTTTACGCAGCTTGTGAAGCAGAATTCCGAGGAGCTGATCCGGGTACTTGACAGTGATCTTGAACTACACGAGAAAATCCGGCAGTATGTGCATATTTATATAGACATGCTCTCTGAGAACCCGCTATTGGTGTCTTTTGTGATGTCGATACTGCATCGCAGCCGTGAGCGCATCACGGAGATGAAGGCTATAAGCAGCCTTTATGCTACGGACCAGTTTACCAGGCAGCTCATCGATGAAGGAAAGAAAGGCAACATACGTCGGACGAATCCCACACATTTTTTTGTGGATATGCTCTCACTGATTGCTTTTCCTTTCGCCATCAAGATGCTGGTAATGGACAAGAACAACTTTACAGAGAAAGAGTTTCAGGAGTTTATTAAGGAGAGGAAAGAGCGTGTGCCGGAAATGCTTATTGACAGTCTCCGTCTGCGGTAGCACACCGTATGTTATCCATTAACTTTTCATATTTGACCCGCGCAATCGCAGAGCCTGTTTTCCTGAAATGCTCGCGGTAATCTTCCTTAGTCATGCTAAGCCAGTCATGGTCGCTCCACCTGGTAATGGGTGTCAGCGCCCTGAGTTCTTTATGATGATGCGCTGATGCATGGCGGTTATGCGGGCATACTTCCTGGCAAATGTCGCAGCCAAATATCCATCCCCTGCATTTTTTTCTCATGTTTTCAGGGATGTTGTCTTTCAGCTCTATGGTCAGATAGGATATGCATTTACTGGCATCCAGCTTCCCGGGCGCGATGATGGCACCCGTCGGGCAGGCTTCTATGCAGCGGACGCATGTGCCGCAAAGGTCTTTTTCAAAGGGCTGATCTTCTTCCAGTGGGATATTTGTGATCATCTCCCCCAGAAAATAATAACTCCCCTTTCGGGGGATGATGAAGCAAGTATTTTTGCCGACTCCCCCAAGGCCTGCCTCCTGCGCCCAGGAACGCTCGAGGATCGGCGCCGAATCGGTAAACACCCGGTATTGATGCTGGCCTGCCATGCCTTCCAGGTAGGCCGCCAGGTCATGTAGCTTAGCTTTTATGATGTCGTGATAATCCCTTCCGAAGGAATAACGCGACACACGGCAACGTGTGCCGGATGGCTGTTCTTCTGCCGGGAAATAGTTGAGGGCGACGGCCACCATGGAAACGGCGCCCGGAACCAGCAAGCCGGGATCCGTTCTTTTTTCAAAATGATTAGCCATATACGACATCCGGCCCTGATAGCCGGCCTGCAGCCAGTCGCGTAAAAAACCTTCCTGATGCCTTAAGCGCCGGGACCTGGCCACCCCGCATGCCGCAAACCCAAGCTCCAGAGCCTTCGATTTCAGCGCCTCCTTGATCTCCGGGCTTTTCATGGATAATCCTGGTGTGAATGGTGGTTTAATAATGTCTAAAGGGTCAAAGCTATTTAGGTATTAATCGTTTGCCAAAAGCCAACAGCCAACAGCCAACAGCCAAAAGCCAATAGCCAAAAGCCAATAACAGACCTTCAGGCCTTCCCAACCCCTCTATACGTCATCAAAAAGCGTATTTTGTCCGGATGCCTTTACCCGCCCCAGGTGCTGATAGGCCAGCCCTGTGGCTTCACGGCCCCTCGGAGTCCGCATGATATAGCCTTCCTGGATGAGATAGGGCTCATACACTTCTTCTATGGTTCCGGCATCTTCACCAACGGAGGTAGCCACATTGCTCAGACCCACAGGGCCGCCTTTGAACTTTTCGATGATGGTGCTGAGGATCTTGTTGTCCATCTCATCAAGTCCGTACTTATCTACGTTCAATGCTGAAAGGCCATACAGTGATATTTCCATGTCGATGTTGCCATTGCCCTTGACCTGTGCAAAGTCGCGTACCCTTCGAAGCAGGGCGTTGGCAATTCTCGGGGTGCCCCGGCTGCGACGGGAGATCTCGCGGGAGGCCTCATCGGTGATTTTTACGTTCAGGATGCCTGCCGACCTTTTCACAATCTGCTGCAGCAGCTTGGCGTCATAATAGTTGAGGCGAGCGTTGATGCCAAAACGCGCCCGGAGCGGGGAGGTCAGCAGCCCCGATCGTGTGGTTGCCCCAATCAGGGTAAAGGGATGCAGGGTAAGCTGAACGCTTCGCGCATTGGGGCCGCTCTCTATCATGATATCAATGCGGAAATCCTCCATCGCCGAATACAGGTATTCTTCCACTACAGGACTAAGCCTGTGTATCTCATCAATAAAAAGGACATCACGTGCTTCGAGGTTGGTGAGCAGACCAGCGAGGTCAGCGGGTTTGTCAAGCACCGGACCGGAAGTTACCTTGATGCCCACTCCCATCTCATTGGCAATGATATGGGCCAGAGTGGTTTTTCCCAGCCCCGGCGGGCCGTGAAGCAACACATGGTCAAGTGCATCACCTCGCTGGGAGGCAGCCCCTACAAATACCTTCAGGTTTTCGACAACCTTATGCTGACCCGTAAAGCTCGTAAAGCTGCCGGGTCGCAAGGTCTGCTCAATAATGCGTTCCTCCTTGCTCAACTTATCCGCTGAAGGATCCAGATTTTCGTTCATGTTTCAACGTGCCTGTTTTGTGTATATGCCTGCCGGGATCAAAAACATGGCCTTTTTCAGATGCCATGCCAATTCCTTATACAAAGGTAGAAAAATCCGGTTAAGATCCTTTCAGACAAGATCTCATCATATGGTGCATGGATTCCGCGGTGCTATGGATAAAAAACTAATTTATCTTTATCTTTGGTATGCTACCACCACGAGTGAATCTCCTGGAAGTGCAATACCACTACGAGTGAATGTCTTGGAAATGCAATTTTATATGATGGATGCCCAGCAAATTTTTTCTCTCAGACCACCCGATTACAAGGGCTTCCAGAAGCTTGCCCTGGATGTCTTTCATTTCCAGTACGCTCAAAATCTAGTATACCGGGAGTTTTGTGACAACCTGGACAGGTCCCCGGGGCGGGTCTCACATCTTGATGAGATACCCTTTTTGCCGATTGATCTGTTCAAAAACAGACGAGTGGCAAGCTTCGGGGGTGA
>SLEW01000317.1 GCA_007124575.1 Bacteroidales bacterium
CCTATAAACTTTTAACCAAACAACTATTATGACTGCAAAAGGAGTTGATTATTACAAGCAGGCTGCCTCCAGGGCAATGGATTGGCACGCAGAGCACATTAAAAAAATGAAGGAATGCCGTTTTGACACCATCGCGGTGCACGGCATTTACTCTATGCAGGAGGCGCTTGATTTTAACCAGGGGTCCATTATAGAGCCTATTTACATGTCTACCTCCCAGACATTTCGTGATTCTGATGAGATGGAGGCGGCATTGAGTTACCAGATACCCACATGGTGTTACTCACGTATAGCCAACCCCAGCATCTATTATATGGAAGGTGTGCTGGCTTTGCTTGAATCCTATAATACCGGGGTGGATGCTTCATGCGTTGCCACTGCGTCGGGCATGTCGGCAATTCAGAGTGCTGTCGATCAGTTTCTTATAGAGGATAAGAAACGGCCTGACTCCCCCATGAACTTTGTAGCTACCACGCAGGTGTATGGTGGCACCTTCCAGCAGTTTGCCATTCGAAAGGAACAGGAGCGGAACATTGAATGGCGCAGGATCATAAACAGCACCGACATGGACGAGTGGGAATCAAAAATTGATGAAAACACCCGTTTTCTTTATGGTGAGATGCCAAGTAACCCTTCCCAGGCCTTTTTTGATGTGAAAAAGATTGTGGATTTGGCGCATAAATATGGCATACCTGCGATTTTTGATTCTACTGTAGCTACACCGGCTCTGCTGCGACCCCTGGAATATGGTGCCGACATTGTGGTGCAGTCTGTGACCAAGTCATTGTTTACCAGTGGCTTTGGCATTGCAGGTGCTGTTATTGCCAAAAAGAACATCACCACCAAAATCGATAATCCGGAGATGAAGGCCGATTTCTGCGCCTATCTTAAGCAGCTGCCGAACCGCGACAACGGTCCCAACCTGTCGCCAATGAATGCTATTCTTGCTCTCAACGACATCCGCACCATACGCCATCGCATGGATATTTCCAGCAGAAGTACCATGACCATTTCCAACTTTCTGAAGCAGCACAAGCATATCGAAGGGGTGGATTATCTCGGCCTGGAAGAGCATCCTTTGCACAAACTTGCCAGTGATTACATGTACCTGGTGGATGCAGAACATGATGCGCAATATGGCTCACCGGTTAATCGATATGGCCATCTGATGTCTTTCCGTGTGAAGGGTGATGCCCAAAACACGCGTAAGGTCTTTGATGCCCTTCAGCGCACATGGCGTGCTACCGACCTGGGCCGCATAAAGTCAGTGGCAACCATACCTGCTATTTCCACACACTCCCAACAGGGAGAAGAGGGGCGCAAACTGGCCAATATTCCGCCAAACCTGGTCAGGCTGTGTGTAGGTCTTGAGCATCCCGATGACATCATCAAAGACCTGGATCAGGCTCTCGGAGTGCTGGATGGCAAAAAAGTGAGCATGACCTTTCCGGAGTTCTCCGCAGGAGGGGCCTCATCGGCAAAAATCAGCAGGGAATAAAAGCATAAGTGGATCAGATAATTGTGATACTATATGGAGCCAATAAGATATTATTCAACAAACCTGCAATCGGAAAAGGTGTCTTTCCGGGAAGCGCTTCTCAGGGGGCAGGCACCAGACAGGGGGCTTTACATGCCTGCCAGGATTCCCGTTCTTGACAAGGTGTTCATGGCCAGTTTTGCTAATAGGGACTATCCCGGGATAGCATTCGGTGTGCTGGATGCTTTTTTGCGTGATGAGCTGCCCTCAGGGCGGCTGCGTGAGCTTGTGGAGGATGCCTATGACTATCCCGTGCCCCTTGAGCATGTTATGGAAAGGAAGTATGTGATGCGCCTGGATCAGGGTCCTACAGCTTCATTTAAAGACTTTGCTGCCAGGATGATGGGCCGCCTCATGAATCACTTCCTCGAAGAAGAGAACAGGGAGCTATATATCCTCACAGCCACCTCGGGTGATACCGGCAGTGCCATCGCGAATGCGTTCTATGGGCTTGAAAACATCCGGGTTCTTATTCTCTTTCCTGAGAAAGAAGTGACACCGCGGCAGCGTAAGCAGATGACTACCCTGGGGAAGAATGTCGAGGTGATTGCCATAGACGGCAAGTTTGACGACTGCCAGGCAATGGTAAAAAAAGCCTTCGGTGACCCCGACCTGCAACATCTTAACCTCTCATCGGCCAACTCTATTAACATAGGGCGTCTGTTACCGCAGGCCGTGTATTACTTTTATGCCTGGGCGCAACTTGCCGGACGAAATAATGAGAAAGCCACCTTTGTGGTGCCATCAGGAAACTTTGGTGACATGATGGGTGGAATGATCGCATGGAACATGGGGCTACCCATGGACCGGATGGTGATCGCCGTGAATGAAAATGATGAGTTTCCTGACTTTCTTTATACTGGCCGCTACAGCAAAATTGAACCATCTAAAAACTGCCTCAGCAGCGCTATGAACGTAGGGCATCCTAGCAATCTTTCGAGGTTGGTAGCCCTTTATGGTGGTGAAATGGATGAGAAAGGCAATATTGCCAGGATGCCAGATATGGTTGCCATGCGTCGTGATATGACGGCTGTATCTATCAGCGATAAAGAGACAAAGGCTTCCATCGCCGATGCATGGAAAGAGCATAAGTTGCTGCTGGAACCACATGGAGCCGTGGGCTGGGCCGGACTGGCAAAACACCTGGGAAATCTGCCCGAAAGTCAAAAGGAAAAGCTGTTTGTCGTATTGGAAACTGCTCATCCGGCAAAGTTCCCGGAACAAATACGCGAGATCCTGGACTTCGATCCGGAGCTTCCTCCCAGCCTTAAAGGTCTTGAGGATCAGGAAGAGAAGTATTCACACCTCGCCCATGACTATGATGCCTTTAAGAAGCACCTTTTGAAGTAAGAAGTAAGAAGTCAAACCCCTAATTCCAAACATGAAGTACATTATTATACTTGCCGACGGATGTTCAGATTATCCCATTAAAAAACTTGGAGACAAAACCCCTCTGATGGCGGCAAAGACTCCGTACATTGACGCATTGTGTGCCAGGAGCCGTTGCGGTTTGCTCAAAACGGTACCTGATGACATGCCTCCCGGCAGTGAGATTGCCAATATGGCTGTGCTGGGTTATGATGTTAAGCAGGTGTATCAGGGCAGGGGAGTGCTGGAGGCGGCGAGCATGGGTATTGATCTTGCTTCTGACGATCTGGCTATGCGTTGCAACCTGATTTGCCTGGATGAGGAGGGCAGGATCAAGAATCACAGCGCCGGTCATATTCCCACAGAAGAGTCGCATGAGCTTATTGAGATGCTGAATAAAAAGATACCAGGTGATCAATATCAATTTCATCCGGGGGTAAGTTACCGTCATCTTTTTGTTCTTCATGGCGGCTCTGACCAGGTAGTGTGCACACCACCTCATGATGTTCCCGGGACATTTTTCAGGGACGTAATGGTAAAAAGCAAAAACCTTGAGGGCGATACAACAGCAGAGCTGCTTAATGATTTAATTTTAAAATCGCAGGCACTGTTAGGTGACCATCCCATAAACCGCAAGCGCATTGCTTCAGGCAAGGATCCTGCAAATTCGGTTTGGTTCTGGTCGCCGGGCTACAGGCCGGACATGAAAACGTTTATGGAATTGTACGGTAAACAGGGAGCTGTGATATCTGCTGTGGATCTGATTTATGGCATTGGCGTTTATGCCGGATTCAAACCCATAAAGGTGCCCGGGTCTACTGGCCTTTACGATACGAATTATGAAGGCAAAGCCAAAGCAGCGGTGGATGCACTCAAGGACACTGATCTTGTTTATCTTCACATCGAAGCAAGTGATGAGGCCGGGCATGAAGGGGATGCAGACCTTAAAGTGCGTACCCTTGAATACCTGGATCAACGTGTTGTAAAATACATAACCGAAAAAACCGCCGGGATGGATGAACCCGTAGCCATAGCCATCCTGCCTGACCATCCTACCCCATGTGATTTAAGGACCCACACCCATGATCCGGTTCCATTTATGATGTATCATCCCGGTATAGAAGGGGATCAGGTGAAGGAGTACGATGAGAAGTCTGTTGAAAAGGGAAGTTTTGGCTTGTTGGCGGGAGATGAATTTATAAAGCATTTTTTGAAAATAAATCACACGGATAGCATTTAGGCTAGGGTTTCAGGTATTCTTCCAACTTGCTAAGAAGCTCTATACGGTCTA
>SLEW01000100.1 GCA_007124575.1 Bacteroidales bacterium
ATAAGATCGGCACCATGCTTCCCTGCAATGTAATCGTGCAGGAGATTGACGAGAACCAGGTGGAAGTGGCAGCAATTGACCCGGTGGCCTCAATGGTAGCCGTTGAAAACAAAGAAATTGCCAATATTGCCAGCGAGATCAGGACAAAACTTGAACGCGTTATGTCATCCTTAAAAACAAAATAGAGGCAATCAGTTTCTTTTGCTGGCAAAGCATTTTTATTGTCCTAAAAAAACCCAATTCATAAGCGGGGCTTTGTTTACTTCGGATAATGAAGATGATGTTATAAACAATTTTTAAATATGTTTGTTTACTATATGAAGCAAACCTTAAAAAAGCAGTATTATGGATATTAAAGAGGAATTTGATGCAAGAATTCAAAGGCTTGAAAGCTTTATTGAAGACAAGGGTCTGGGATCCAAACAGTTAAAGAAAGCAAAGAGAATTCAGAAGAAAGTAAATGCTACGATTTTCCTGGGCGGTTTAATAACTGTGGCCGGAATTGCAATCTGGGCACTTAGCAAGGATTAAGGCGATGATTACTTTTTTGTTATTAATAGCTTTACTAACGGTTTCCTGTGCTTCTGACAGGGGACGGGATTCCGGGGAGGCCGGTGATGCCATCACCCAGGAGGCTGTCACACCCGGAACTCCGGTATCCGACGTGGATGGGAATTCCTATCAAACGGTTGTTATCGGCCAGCAGGAATGGATGGCTGAAAACCTGAAAACGACCACTTACCGCAACGGTGAACCCATAGAATATCCTGGCGACGACATGTCCGCCTGGCGCGAAAACTCCCTGGGTGCCTATGCATGGTATGATAACGATGAGTCAAACAAAGAAAGCTACGGGGCGCTTTACAACTGGTATGCGGTAACCAACCCCAGCGGTCTTTGCCCGGAAGGCTGGCGCATGCCTGATCATGAAGACTGGCTTTACCTGACCGACTATGTGGGTGAGGAAATGGGCAATAAACTCAAATCGCGGCGCCAGGTTGGTTCTCCGCTTGGCGGAGAGTACGACACCGCGGAACATCCGAGGTGGGAAACCTTTTCAGCATACTATGGCTCGGATGAAGTGGGCTTCGGCGCTCTCCCGGGAGGCAATCGTCATGCCAGCGGCACCTTTGTGACCAAAGGCGCCAATGCCTTATTCTGGTCTTCCTCCGAGACCTCAGAGGAAGCCGGTTATGGATGGTATATTTACCACGGCTACTATGGCGTCGATCGCGGCCACGGCGACAAGGGCGCAGGTTTCAGCGTGCGTTGCATCCGGGACAACGATTAATGCGGCTTTGCTGAAAAACAGGACATTCCCATCTGACAATCCTTCTCCTCAATTGCACAAAATTAATAAAGTAACACTCATTACAGTAATGAATGTTACTTTATTTTTTTATCTTTGTGAGGTCTTTTACATGTAAAAGAAAGATAGACCCTATGAAATTTTACGATCGTGAATCTGAGCTGAAGCTTTTTGAAGAGACCCGGAAAAAGGCGGAACAATCATCCAGGATGACAGTAATCATTGGCAGGCGCCGTATCGGGAAGACCACGCTGATTACAGAAGCCTTCAAAGACCAAAAGATGCTTTACTTTTTCATCACACGAAAAAATGAGGCATTGCTCTGCGAAGAGTTTGTGGATGAATTGGCATCAAAATTTAACCGCGCTGTACCGGGTGAGTATAAGAGCTTTTCCAAATTATTTGAACACCTGCTCCAACTTTCCGAAACCGTGCACTTCACTTTGGTTTTAGATGAATTTCAGGAGTTTAACAACATCAATAAAGCCGTGTTCAGCGAGATGCAAAACCTTTGGGATCAATATAAGGATCGGACGAAAATAAACCTGGTGATATGTGGTTCCGTCTTTACCATGATGAAAAAAATCTTTGAGAATGCAAAAGAACCTTTGTTTGGCCGGGCAAATGAAAGAATCTATCTGAAACCATTTTCCATCACCACACTGCAGGAAATTATGCAGGATTACAATCCAAAAGGGTTTAAGGCCGACGATCTGCTTTCATTTTACATACTCACCGGTGGAGTGGCTAAATATGCAGAGCTTTTCGCTGACAAGCAATGTTTTACCTTACAGCAGATGCTTGATGAGGTATTCCGGGATAACTCGTTGTTGATTGACGAAGGAAAAAATCTGCTTATTGAAGAGTTCAGCAAAGAATACGCCACCTATTTTTCCATATTGTCACTGATTGCTTCCTCAAAGACTTCCCGGAGTGAAATTGAATCGGTTCTCGAAAAAAATGTAGGTGGTTTTCTGGACAAACTTGAGAATGAATACCAAATTATCAGTAGTGTCCGCCCCATCTTTTCCAAACCCGGTGCAAGAAATGTAAAATACCTGATTGGTGATAACTTTCTGAATTTCTGGTTCCGTTTTGTATATAAACACCTTAATGCGCTGGAAATTGGCAACTACAGCTATGTGAAAAACATCGTCCTGCGCGATTATGAGACTTACAGCGGTTTGTTTCTTGAAAAGTATTTCCGGGAGAAACTGGCCTTAACTGGAAATTACTCACAGATTGGCCGCCACTGGAGCAAGCGCAATCTAAATGAAATTGACCTGGTTGCCATAAACGACTACGAAAAGAAAGCGCTGATTGCCGAAGTAAAGCGAAACCGCAACAAGATAAACCTCGAAAAGCTCAGGCTCCGCTCAAACGAAATAATGCAAAAACTTTCCGGGTACCAGATCACTTATGCTGCTTTTTCATTAGAGGATGTGCTTATGCAGCCATAGTGTTTCGCCCCGTAGCTATAATAAAGTGGGAAGAAGCCGCCCGGAGCCAATAATGATAGTGTCAAAATTTTTCATTCTCGTAAATTTTTTTCCGCGTCCGCCTGTATGGGAGTGTGGGATGATCGTGTTTTCTTTCAAATAAAAAATTCTTACTTTTACTATCGCCTCCGGCATTTGCTGCAGCCTCCATGAGAGACAGACGGATTACGGCAGTTTGCAAATATCCTTTTTTTTCATCTCCTCTTCTTTGATGAACTGCGATTACGAACGTCTTGTGCCTGATTATGAATATTATATAAACAGGCTTGCGGAATCACAGGAAGAGCGCTGATTCGCGCACACCATTTTCTCTTTTTACGGCCATCAGTTGCCAAACATAGCAAGAATGTGTATTGGGGATAAATTCCCGATGTGGCAGAGAATCTCTCGTTTCAATTCTTTTTGGTTTGTTTTTCTCGTCGCTGATGACTCCTTCTCAATTTTTTTGTTAGTTAAATAAAGTTAAAGGGTAAACAATATAATGTTAAGCCTGGAAACATGCTGAACTAATTTGCCATTAGTATGTTTGTTTAATGTTATTTCTTAAAGATTAAACAAAAACTTAAAAACTTAAAAAAATGAAAAACTTATGGAGCAACATTACGAAAAAGGTAACACTGACGCTGGCAATGGCAGTGATACCCTTTTTTACTTTTGGTTATTCTAACATCTTGGATAACCAGTCTGATTCCAACAATCTGGTTTCCCCCCGGGATGATGATCCTGTAGTGGTTTCCTTTCCTTTCTTCCAGGACTTTGAAGATCCGGACACCTATTCGGACTGGATCATCATCGATGGTGCAGGAGAAGGATTTATATGGCAAGTAGATGATAACGACAATTTTGACGTACAGCTGCCAATGGAGGGAAGCTTTGCCAACATTGATTCAGACGACGCCGGGTCTGGTAATGATGTTTGGTCAATATTGCAGGCACCCGTTATTGATCTCGTTAATTTTGATGGCGACCTGATAGAGATCAGCTTTGACCACCATTACCGTCACCTGGGTGAATCTGAAGCCAACGTGATGGTGAGCCAGGATGGCGAGAACTGGGAAACAATCGCTAATTATACTTCAGATCAGGGAAGCTCTGCTGGTTTTTCCGGTCCTTTTGATGTTACCCCTTTTAGCGAGTCACTCATTATTGATGGATATGCGGATGCTGATTTCCTTTATCTGCAGTTTGAGTATAATGATAACGGCTCCTGGGCATGGTACTGGCTCATTGATAATGTTTCTGTGGATGAAGCTCCCGATATGGAGTTTGCCCGCGTTCAGATCATCCACAACTCAGCCGATGCGTTGGTGGAAGAGGTCGATATCTTTGTGAACGGAGACCTTTTCCTTGAAGAGGTTGGCTTCCGTCAGGCCACACCCTTTG
>SLEW01000294.1 GCA_007124575.1 Bacteroidales bacterium
CTGGGTTTCGAACGTGACGATCTTGCGAGGCCGCTGTCAACATTCAGCGGAGGCTGGCAGATGAGGGTAGAGCTGGCCAAACTCTTGCTGCAGCTCCCGGAGCTCCTTCTCCTTGATGAGCCAACAAACCACCTGGACATTGAGTCCATCCAATGGCTTGAAGGTTTCCTTTCCGGCTATCCCGGTGCCGTCATGCTGGTATCACACGACAGGGCTTTCCTCGACAACATTACCAACCGCACCATTGAAATCAGCCTGGGGAAAGCCTATGACTACAAGGCCTGCTATTCTGATTATGAGTTGCTGCGCCAGGAAAGGATGGAAAGAGAGATGGCTGCCTTCACCAATCAGCAGCGCGAGATAGCCCAGATAGAACGTTTCATTACCCGCTTTCGTGCCAAGGCTACCAAGGCCAAGCAGGTACAGTCGAAGGTGAAGATGCTGGAAAAGATGGAGAAGGTAGAGGTAGAAGAGATGGATAAAAGCGCCATCCACTTTCGTTTCCCGGAGGCTCCGCCTTCCGGAAAGGTAAGCCTCGAGGCTGATAACATATGCAAGAGTTACGGCGACAACGAGGTGCTTCGCGACATCAGCTTCCTTCTTGCCAGGGGAGAGCGTGTTGCTTTTGTAGGACGCAACGGTGAAGGCAAGACAACCCTGGCGCGAATTATCACGGGTGAGCTTGAGCACCAGGGTAATGCTAAGCTGGGACACCAGGTAAAGATCGGCTATTTTGCCCAAAATCAATCTGAATACCTCGATCCGGATAAAACCGTATTTGAGACCCTCGACGAAGCAGCTACCGGTGATGCCCGCAAACAGGTGCGCAACATCCTGGGAGGATTTTTATTCAGCGGTGATGACATAGACAAAAAGGTCAAAGTGCTCTCAGGCGGAGAAAAAACAAGGCTGGCCATCGCCAAGATGCTGCTGGAGCCTGTCAACCTGCTGGTAATGGATGAGCCCACCAACCACCTGGACATGCGCTCCAAGGATATCCTCAAAAATGCGCTGCTGCAGTTTGAGGGCACCATCATTGTGGTTTCCCACGACAGGGATTTTCTGCAGGGACTTACGGAAAAGGTTTTTGAATTCAGGAACAAA
The DNA here is from genome assembly GCA_007124575.1 of Bacteroidales bacterium. Taxonomy (GTDB): domain Bacteria; phylum Bacteroidota; class Bacteroidia; order Bacteroidales; family UBA7960; genus PUPG01. Next base: position 1,105 of record SLEW01000294.1, read on the forward strand.
GGGGTTCGTGAGTTTATTGGCGACATCTATGACTTTATCTCCAGCCGGCGCATCGAATCGCTGGCAGAGCTGGAAGCCGACAAAAAACAAAAGCGCACCAAAGAGGCAGGAGAGTTCTCAGCAAACAAGGCATCCTACGAAGACAAAAAGGCCAGGGAGCGAAACATCAGGAAGCTCGAAAAACAGATCGCCCGTTGCGAAGAAGCTATTGCAAAGATTGAAAGGAAGACTGCCGAGATAGAGGCCGTCATTGCTGATCCTGCCCTTGACCAGAAAAAAGTGAATAATGGTGAGGTTTTTAAAGAATATGAAGCAGCAAAGGAGAAGATCCGTCAGCTGGAAGCCGAATGGGAAGAAGCTCATCTAAGGCTTGAAGAGCTTACTAATCAGCCGGACTTTCCCTGAGAAAAAGAAAGTAGTTATAAAAGAACACAAAGAAAGAGAGTCCCGCCTGCGTGTCGATGGTGTCTTCGTTTAACATAGACACCCAGAGGATGACGAAAAAAGCCAGGAAAGGGACATGCCGGAACTTATCAAGCCTTTTTGCAGGATAAACCATGGCAAAAAGGATCCATAACATGCCCGGGATGCCAAACAATACCGTGAATGACAGGTATTGATTATGCGGCTTCATCCAGCGTTCAAACTCCAGCGTCGAATTGATCTTTTCCAGACCATACTGAGATGCTTCGCGTATATCGCCTGTTCCCCAACCGTGCAACGGCTTTTTGCTGATGGCCTCCACGGCAGCCCGCCAGAATTCGATCCTTTGCGACAAGGTATGTCCCTGCGCATTTTGCGTGATCCGGTAATTATTGATCTCCCAAAAAGACTGATGGAGCCTGACAAGCGGCCACGGCCATCTCGTATATTGCACATTGGCGATGCCCTCTTCCACGGCACGGATGTCATCCTGCGTGAGTTCTGAAAATCCTACCGCGTCTTTACGAAGGCCCATGGAGGTCATATAGCGTAGCAAGGTCTGTTTCACAGGTTCGCCGCGCTGGTTCAGGCCATCAAAATCATGGCGGCTCACCTGGTTCCACGCTTTCCTGATCTCTTTTTCTGCAACATAAAGATAAACCAGGTGCCCATTTTCGGAAAAGATCAGCTCAGGTCTGTGTTCGTATGGATTCCCCTGTTCTGTATGGCTTTCCAGGTTTTCTGCATTGACCTCTTCACGCATGGTTACATTATGCCATAAATATCCCACCATGAAAGAAAAAGCCAGGGCGATAGCAACGAGAGCTGTAACAGCCCACATCCGTTTTTTGGGCTCTGCAAAAGCCAAACCCTGCAGAAAAAGCACGAGGCAGGCAGCCCCAAATACCAGTATGCCCGACAGGGAATGCAGCATCAGCAAATAGACAACATGCCATCCTGCCAAAAGCCACGCCGTACGCGACCATCCCACATCGTCCTTAAAAGAATACTTCGCGGCATAGGCCATCAGGAATACCGACAAGGCAACCATCAGGCTGAGACGAATATGAGAAATAAAGGGGGAAAGCTCTCTGTAATCGGCATAATTGCCGGTGACATAGGTATGCAGGCTGAAAAACGACACTATTGTAACTGAACCGGCGAAAGCCATGATCAGCCACTTTTTATACCCACGGGACACCGGATCAGATGAGACCACGACCAGAGTGAGCAGAAAAATGGGCAGGCGCGTACGCAGGGTGCTGACTCCGTAATCAAAGTTGCTGGAATAGAGCAGGGCAATAATGTGGACGAGGTAGATCGAAATAAATACCAGGGCTGCCCTGTTAGAGAATAAGCGCCGGAACTTTTTATCATACCCCCCCTCAACAAGCCAGTTTAGGAAAAGGATGATCTGGGAAATACTCATCAAAAAAACGGAGCTGGGCAAGCCTATGGCTAACAGGGCAAGCCCTCCTGCATATATCGTCTGATGAATCTTTTGCCTTCTGTTTCCGGTCATCTTTCTCCCTGTTAACGGCCCGTTGATGGCGTTGCAAAGCTGTTATCTCCCTGCAGCCAGGATCGTTTCATATGCCGGTTGATCTGACAATACCCCGAGCGCCTTATTCACATCAGGATCAGCATCCAGTGAAACAAGAACACGGCCTTCCTGGTAATAGTAGCGGGCCACGATCTCTTCGAGCAGCATTTGTTCCACATCGCTGCGATATGTTTCATGATCCAGGGCCTTTTCATTTTTGATAAGGTCTTTCAGACGAAGAATTTCTGTTTTCAAAGCCTCATAATAGGTTTCCTTCTCAGCAGCTTTTTGCAGCTCTTTAAGCATTTGCTCGCTCCTGGTCTCATACGAAAAACCTTGTTCTTCAATAAAAACGAGGAAGTTTTGGTATAATTCATCAGACACGTAAAAGTCTCTGACGCCAGCGATGGATTCATGCTCCCGCTGATAACGGGTAGCAAAGTCGAAGATCATATACTGACGTACAAGGCCCCTGACAAAATTGCTGGAAGCAGATCTTTCCACTTCAATGTCGGGCTCAATGCCACCCCCTTCATAAACCTTTCGGCCGCCCCTTGTCTCATGTGGTGTCTTCAGCGAGTCAGGAATCTCCGAAACACTGCCATCGTCGTGGCGTTCTGCGTAGTTTATAGCCTGGATGCTACGACCACTCGGGATAAAATATTCAGCTACGGTAACCTTAAGCTGGGTATTATAGCTTAGCGGCAAGACGTTCTGCACCAACCCTTTGCCAAAGCTTCTCTGGCCTATTACCACGCCCCGGTCAAGGTCCTGAATGGCGCCAGCCACAATCTCTGAGGCTGAAGCACTGCGGCTGTTAATAAGCACGGCGAGGGGTATTTCTGTATCCAGAGGCTCATTCCTGGTTTTATGCGTGGAAGTTCTGTCGGGCAGCCGTCCCTGCGTATGTACCACGAGCTCATCCTTTTCTATAAAAAGGTTAGCGATGTTAACTGCTTCATGCAAAAGGCCACCACCATTGTCACGAAGGTCCAGCACCATGGTTTCTGCACCTTGATTTTCGACAAGGTCGTTGAAAGCTTCCTTCACTTCATTGCCAGCATTCCTGGTAAATCCGGTGAGCTTGATATAACCCGTCACATCGTCGAGCATACC
>SLEW01000150.1 GCA_007124575.1 Bacteroidales bacterium
AACTATGTTATCGCAGGCAAGAATGGCAGCGGCAAATCCACCCTGCTGAAAATGCTCTCCGCCTACCTTAGCCCCAGCAAAGGAAGCATCTCCTGGCATAACATGCAGCATAAGCTTGAAACAGAAGAAGTCTATCTGCATGCATGCCTCACCGGCCCCTATGTGGAAGTTCCGGAAGAGTTTACTTTCCCCGAACTGATACGTCTCCAGCGGCATTTTAAACGCATGCCTTCCGGATTAAGCCTGGAGAAGATTCTCAAATTATCAGGCCTCGAAAGGTTCGCAGATACTCCCATCAAAAACTTTTCATCAGGAATGAAGCAACGGGCAAAACTGGCGCTGTCCATTTTTCCGGAAGCAGGCCTTCTTCTCCTTGATGAACCTTGCACCAACCTCGACGCAAACGCAAGAGAATGGTATCAGCATATTCTGCACGATTTCAGCAAGGATAAAACCGTGATCGTGGCGTCAAACCACCATTTGGACGAATACCCCGGGAAACACAGCCTCATCAGTTTATAAGCATCGCTCTGCCTGTTTTTTTCAAGACATATAATATTTTTTTATTACTTTTGTGAAAATTTCATCTGTTTATTATTTTATATTTCGGTCAGATGAACCGAGCACTTTGCGAGCTCGGCGAAGCCAAACCTTCATTAGGTAATCAACCCCCTGTTTGTCAGTTCTTTGGCATGGAGGTTTCATCAAATCATTGATTAATACTCGTTTATGGCAACTACGGCAGATATCAGAAATGGCTTGTGTATGGAACTGAATAACGAATTATATTCAGTTGTAGAATTCCAGCATGTAAAACCCGGCAAGGGCGGTGCCTTCGTGCGTACCAAACTAAAAAACCTGAAAACGGGCAAGGTTCTGCAACACACCTTTAATGCAGGCCACAAAATTAATCCTGCCAGAGTCGAGCGCAGGCCCTATCAATTTCTTTACAAGGATGACATTGGCTATCACTTCATGCATTCATCTACTTTTGAGCAGATCAGCATTGAAGAGCATCTAATCAATGCCCCTGGCCTTTTAAAGGAAGGCCAGGAAGTTGAAGTTGTCTATCATGTCGACACCGACACACCCTTAAGTTGCGAGCTCCCGCCTTTCGTGGAAATGGAGGTCACCTATGCGGAACCGGGCGTAAAGGGTGATACGGCAACCAATACGCTGAAACCAGCCACTATTGAAACAGGAGCAACCGTTAATGTACCCTTGTTTATCAATCCCGGTGAAAAGATAAAGATAGACACACGCACGCATGCCTACGCCGAACGCGTAAAATAAGCACTTCTTTATGCAACTCACACCTCACAAAACACTCAGGGAAATAGCCGGCTTAATCGATGCCGAATATGCCGGTGATCCCGAAATGACCGTTAGCGGGATCAATGAAATTCACAGGGTTGAAAAGGGCGACATTACCTTTGTGGATCATCCGAAATACTACAGGAAAGCCCTGAGCTCAAATGCTAACACCATTATCATAAACCAGAAAATGGCCTCTCCAAACGGAAAGGCCCTTATTTTTTCTGATGACCCTTTCCGCGATTTTGTCCTGCTGATTAAAAAGTTCAAGCCTTTTCAGTCTGCCGACGCCATGATCAACCCAACAGCTGCTATCGGGGAGAACACGATTATCCAGCCAGGTGCGTTTATCGGCAACCACGTAAAGATCGGAGACAACTGCATTATCCATGCAAACGTCAGCATCAACGACTACTCGGTCATTGGAGACCATGTGATTATACACTCGGGTGCTGTCATCGGTGCAGATGCTTTTTATTTCAAACGACGTCCGGAATACTATGATAAGCTCGAATCCTGCGGGCATGTTGAGCTAGGTGATCACGTAGAAATAGGCGCCAACACAACGATCGACAGAGGCGTGTCAGGGGTGACCACCATCGGCGAAGGCAGCAAGCTCGACAACCTGATCCAGGTAGGCCATGATACCATCATAGGAAAAAACTGTTTGTTTGCTGCCCAGGTAGGTGTTGCTGGCTGCGTAAACATTGAAGATGACGTGATCCTCTGGGGCCAGGTGGGCGTACAGAAGGATCTTACCATAGGCAAGGGAGCCGTGGTATTGGGCCAGTCAGGCATTGCCAAATCCCTGGAAGGGGATAAAACCTACTTTGGCTCTCCTGCGCTGGAAGCCAAGGAAAAAATGAAGGAACTGGCGTTAATGAAAAACCTTCCAGAGATCATAGAGAAGCTGTCATCATAAGATCTCCGCACTCAATCAAAGACATATTCTGTCGGCCCGGCCTCATCCGCCTTATATTTGGAAGGACATTTCAGCAAGATATGGCTGGCAATAAATACATCATCCTGGTAACTTCCAATCAGCACCACCTCGTCGGAACGTTCAAAATCTGTCGGTTTCCCGCCAAAATAGATTACCTCGGAAACACCTCCGTGCCCATCATCCATGTGAAAGCTCAACAGTAATGTATTATCAACAACCTCCTCCCGTACAGGTTTATCGGCGAGCAATTCACCAATGATATGATATTCCCTGCCCGGATTCGCCTTTGCATCAGCAAAACTTGCATAGGTATCAGCCTGATATACCGTACTGACGATGACGCCCACGGCAATCACGGCAAAGAGCAGGCCGATGATCTGCATCCTCTTCATGGCTTCACCTCTTTGTTTTTCTTGTTTTCTTTTAATGTTTTCAGCTCCTGTTCAGCCTTCGCAAGGCGTTTCTCAAGATAAAAAAGGAATGCAGTGATCCCCAGGAAGATGATCACCAGGAGCAATACCACTACCAACATTTTTGTTTCACCCATCAGTAAAAATTTTGGTTCTCTTTTATTTCTTTTATTTTCTCTTCAATGGCAGATGTCCTGTAAAGCATCCGGTACAGCCAATATGTCATGACAAACCAGGCCAGCAGGGCCGGATAAAAGATTTTCCTCATCTCCGGGGCAAGGTCTCCGAAGGCTATGGCCGGGTTGCCATCCAGGCCCGGATGTATGGAAGATGCCGCCGTACGGGGCAAAATCATGATGAATACAAAAAACAAGACAAATGCAAAGACATTATATACAGCCGCAAGTTTTGCGCGTTTTTCCCTGTCATCAAACGAAGATCTGAGCACCATGTAGGCAAGGTATATCAATACACCCACAACTGCACCATTTAACTTCGGATCATTCAGCCAGAACACACCCCATGTGAATTTAGCCCATAACATGCCTGTAAGCAGGCCCAATATGCCAAACAGCAGACCTGTTTTTACCGCAGCCAAAGCTTTGAGGTCATCCACTTTATTGGCATGGGCCAGGTAACGCAGGCTAAAAAAAACACCAATGCACAGGATGAATATCATCCCAAACCACATACCTACATGGAAGTATATATTACGAATACTTTGCCTGAGAACGGGGAGTTCCGGGACCTCAAAGAGCAAGCCACCTGCAAGCACATATATTAGCAAGATGATGCCCAGTATTTTCCACCAGTTTTTTAATAATAAGACCATGAGCCAGTAATAAATGAAGCTTACTCTCTCCAAATATAAGGAAATAAAAGCATTGACAACAAAACAGCCATTGATATTAACAAGACCGTGAGCAATACATCAGGGGCCACGATACTCGCCGGGGTACCGGCAACAGCGGCGTCTGAAACCCTGATTACCAGCAGCAACAATGGAAGAACGAGAGGAAAGCCAAGCACTGCCATCAGCGTAAAATTATTCTTTGCTTTCGCGGCAATAGCTGATATCAATGTAAGTATGCAGGCAAAGCCAACCACTCCGAGCCACATGTTAAGAAGGAAAACAAGCAAGTCCTTCACGGGGTTGCCCATAAAAGCCACGAAGATAAGCCACCCTGCCAAACCCAACACCGTCATCAGCAAAGCATTATAGGCAATCTTCGCTCCAATGACTTCACGGGCACTGGCCAGGGTGTAATAATATAACTGACGGCTTTCATTTTCCTGAACAAAAGCTTTCAAATTGGCGTTAATGGCCGCAAAAAGCATGATAAGCCAGAAAAGGGCGTTCCAGGCCTGCATGGTAATGACGCCGCCAAAAGCCAGGTAAGTAACGAAAACCGTGGATACCAGGTAAAGCATGATTCCGCCCAGCGCAAACTTGTTGCGCCACTCCAGACGGAAATCTTTTATGATCAGGGTTAGAAGTTTGTTTGTTTGCATA
>SLEW01000088.1 GCA_007124575.1 Bacteroidales bacterium
CCCAGTACTCAGACCAGGAAACTACCACCGACGCTGATGGTGAAGCACAACTTACTTTGTATGAAGGCACCTATGAAATCACTGCTGAAAAAGAAGGGTTTTTTCCATACGAAGAAACGATCGAAGTGACTGAAGATGGCCAGGTAGTCCATATCGAGATGGATAAAATCCCTGCACCCGAGATCGTGGTAGACACAGACGAAATTGACCTTACTCTGCCTCAGGGCGTTTATGACGAAGTAGTGGTAAACATAGCCAACCCCGGTGATGCTGAACTTGAATTTGCCCTTTTTGTATATCCCGCAGGCAAAAATGCATCAGAAGGACAGGCAAAAACCATAGAGACAGCACACTATGAAGGGTATTACGCAGAGGATGGCGCTGAATTTACAGCGGAGTTCCCAAAAGGAAACAGCCCAGCGGCCCCGGAAGATAAGGATAAAGCCCATGACACCGTAGAAATACATCACGACAACGGCTATGCAAATAACGGCATTGGCACCGGCGGAGCGGCTTCTTTTATTGTTGCCGCCAGATTTACTGCTGAAGAGCTCGCAGAATACTATGGAGTTTATGATTTAAGCGCAGTGAAATACCATATCAGGTCTGATGAATTTACAGAAGCCACTGTGAAAATCTGGGAAGGTGGTTCGGATACAGGCCCTGGTAATGAAATATACAGCGAAGAAGTAACGGATGAAGTCATCATCAACGATTGGTCAACCCATGTCCTGGACGAAACCATCCCGCTTACACCTGGTGAAGAATACTGGATAGGCTACGCGATGGAAGCCACCGGCGGCCATCCTGCCTCAGTTGACAGCGGCCCGATGGTAGAAGGCAAGGGCGGCTGGATGTATTTCCAGGGTTCGTGGTCAGAACTGACAGACATTGGAGGAACGCTGGACTTCAACTGGTGTCTGCGAGGCATCCTTCAGCCTTCAGAGCAAATCGAATGGCTCACCTTTGCACCACAAAGCGGAACAGTAGCGCCGGAATCCAATGTCGACGTAGACTTCCAGTTCAATGCAGAAGACCTGGAGCTGGGAGCACACTATGCCGAGGTAATGATAACTAATAATGCAGGTGAGAACATTACCATACCGGTTAGCTTATTTGTTGACCCGGCAGAATATGACATCACCTTTGAAGTAATTGACGAGGATGGTAACGACATCGACGATGCTACTATCAGCCTGGGTGGAGAAATCAACGATCCTGGCGATTATGATTTCTACGATATCCCGGTAGGAATCCACGGGTATGAAGTGTCGAAAGCAGGTTATCATACGGCCGAAGGCCAGATTCAGGTTGCAGATAGTGATATGGTTGTGGAAATTATCCTGATTGATGAAGATACTGACCTGGTAACACTGAATGTAAACCTGGACGATGAATTTGATGATCCGGTTGAGGGAGCATATTTCCAGATACAGGGTTTTGGCGGCCAGATATCCGACGCTAATGGTCAACTTTCCATGGCGATCATTCCCGGTACTTATGACTTCCTGGCCACCAAAACAGGGTTCGAAGATTATGCTGACGAAGTAGTCGTAACAACAGATAGCGAACAATTTCTGGATATAACACTCACATACCTGCGATTCGATGTAACGCTTGAAGTCAACTATGATGAAGCCGGATCAGCCACCGGCGCCGGAGAATACTACTACGGCCAAACAGTCACAATAGAAGCTACCCCCAACACCGGGTATCATTTCGTTGAATGGCTTGAAGATGGATTGCTGGTTACTGACGAGGAAGAGTATTCCTTTATAATTACAAAAGACAGAGATTTCGTAGCTATTTTTGACATCAACACATACATCATCACCTCTTCCTTCTCAGGACTGGGAAGCATTGATCCTCTTGGTGAAATTGAGGTAGCCCATGGAGATGATATTACTTTTACTATCGCACCTTCACCGGGAAACTATATTGCAGATGTGCTGGTAAACGATGAAAGCGTGGGAGCTATTGAAGAATATACGTTTGAAAATGTCACAGAAGACAACCTGACTATCCATGCAGAATTTGCTCTGATCATGCATGAGGTTATGATAACTTCTGAGGGCAATGGTACAGTCGATCCATTTGGCACTATTGAGGTTCCCCATGGAGATGCGCTTCTTGTTGAATTTACACCAGATGAGGATCACCATGTGGCAGATGTACTGATAAACAACAACAGCGTAGGATCGCACCATGAGAGTTACCTGATTGGCAGCATCACAGGGAATACTTCCTTACATGTTGTTTTTGAGTTTTCCGTAGGTATTGACGACGTAGATGAATTGCCTGATTTAACTGTGTATCCTAATCCGGCCAAAGATTACGTTATCATCAGGGGCGAAGAAGTCATCCAGGAAATCAGACTCTTCAACCTTACCGGACAAACGATCGAAACTGTACAGCCGGACCACAAGGAATACCAGCTGAATGTCGGTCATCTTCAAGGCGGCATGTATCTGCTCCAGGTAAGCTTTAATAATGGAGTACAAACCATCTCTCTTTCTATTGAATAAGATCAGATATCGGTAAAAAAAACGTGCGTCCCGAAAAGACGCACGTTTTTTTTTACAGGGTACACAAACCTGCTGGCGCATGATCATAAGCGCGTGCAGGAGATTTTTATTGCCTCAACAGAAACATCCGGTCCCTGTATGTACCTTCATCGGTCTGGATCTCAAATATGTAAATGCCATCCTGCATCTGTGTGCCTTCCGGACCTGTGGCATTCCATTGTACTACATTTTCTCCTGCCTGGTAAGTTGTTTCAGCTGCGATCCGAAAACGGCGGCCGTTCATATCGTACACATATACGGAAGCTTTGGCAGCCTTTGTAAGGGTAAAGCTGATATTTGTGTAGTCGGAGAAGGGGTTGGGATAGTTATAGGCTTTTACCAGCCTTCCCTGGACAATGTCTTCCAAACTGGTGTCATCTTCGATCATCTGCACCTCGATGGTTTTATCTTCATCCAGCACAAACGAGCCCTCCTGGGCAAAATATCCCTCTCTGCTTACAGAATAATCATATTGGCCTTCCAACAATTCGAAGCTGGCTGTGCCTTCTTCATCGGTATCGGCTGTGTGCCCTGTTTGGGTAATTACGATGGTAGCATCTTCCAGCGGGTTAGCGGGATCCTGATCATCAACAACAACGAAGTCGGCAAAATAATATTCCTGGGCCACTTTTGTCCCACCTGAAAAGGCAGCTGCATAATTATTCCTTGAGGTGGCAATCACCTCCATGGCGTTATTGCCGAGGATGTCAGGTACAGCCCTAATGGCGTCAACCGGGCCGGGCATGGGCACGGAGTCCAGCACAGCGCCATCTGCCCCACCCAGAAAATAAAGGTAGTTGTGGTTAAACAATGTACCCACTGCCACATCATTGATGCCGTCACCGGTGATGTCGCGCATGGGGGATACGGCCCATCCCTGGTCGGCTATTTCTGTAGACCAGATAAACTGGCCATCTTTACCACTAATGGCACGTGCCTGGTTAACTGTTGAATAGGAAGGAATGATATCTGCAAAGCCATCATCATTAAGGTCTCCTGTGGCCCAGAAATCCATGATTAACGCGTTACCCAGGTTGCCAGAATAGACTACCTCACCGTTGGTTACATCCAAAAGGTAATAATGTCCTGAGAATGAACCCGCGATCACGTCACGTATACCATTTTCTGTAATATCATCAAGCTGCTCCAGCGCCCAAACAGATGTACCAGCGGTGCTAAACTCCCATTCAATGTCACCTGTAGCTCCGCTAAGACCGAGAACCTTGCCTTGTTGTGCCGGGGTTTGCCCGCCGGCAACCACATCAGGTACACCGTCGCCGGTAAAGTCATCTACCGCCAATACCGAATAGGCTGCGCCACCCATGCTTGTATCCCAGATGACCTCGCCATTGCTGCCATCCAGAAGGAAAATCCGCCTGGGACCTGTACCGTCACCATCATCACCGGTGGCAGCCAGAACATCCCTGTAGCCGTTGCCACTGTAATCATAGCTTACATCGATCATGTACACCCAGCCACCGCCGCCGTATAAGTTAGTCTCAAACCGCCAGATAATATCTCCGGTGCGCGATGACAGGGCAGTCACGGCACGGTCACCATAAGCTGTGCCAATCACGATGTCCAGATAGCCGTCATCATTTAAATCATCCGTGAGCCCGACAGCCTTGGGATATTCCACAGTGCCGATCTGCTTCTCCCAAAGCAAATCAGGGGTTCCGGAGGCATTGCCGGAATACATGTATAACGTCAAACCACGCGTACAGATAAGCACGTCATCCACACCATCATCATTAACATCAGGTACACCCAGGATGGCACGCGGATTATCCAGGGATGGATGACCAGGCATATCTATATCCCAGATTACTGATGCCAGGGGAAATTCCATATCAACGGATTCACCAGTAAGCGGCACCTCATAAGGAGATTGTTCTTCATTATTAAAAGTTAGTGTAGCATTGCTTTCCAAAACACCTTCTGTAACAGGCTGAAACCAAAAAGCAAGCGAGTCAAGCTCAACGGGGTCGAGGGTTATAGGAAATTCCACCGTCCAGTCCCACCAGTAATCATCAATAGAAAAGCCAATGGACTCGATGACGAGTGGCTCGTCTCCCATGTTACGCAACATGAGGTAATCACGCGTGCTGGAGTTCATCCTTACGGTGCCGAAGTCTATCAGCTCCTGGTATGTTTGAAGATAGGGGCCCGACGCCAGTCCGTTACCCTCGATCAGCACTTCTGTAACCGGCGTGGCCACGTCACTGGAGTGAATACTCATCACTTTTTCAAATATGTGGATCTCTTGTGGATCAAAAGTGATGGTTATATCTGTGGATTCCTCTGCTTGTATGGTTACCGGAAAAGTAGTGTCAAGATAAAAGGATTCATTTCCCTCGGGAAATGTGATATCGTCAATTACGAGTTCACCGGTACCAACGTTGTGGATAGTCATATCCCATGCTTCGGTATCGCCAAGGGTCACATTGCCAAAATGATGTGACTGTGGAGCCTGTATCACCGGCGTCCCAACCCCCCAGGGGTCAACCTGGTAGAGTGTGCTCTCACTGGTGGAAGTACGTCCTACATACCAAAGAAAAACGCCATCATAATAGATACCACTTACACGGTGGTCATCATAAGGGAATGACTGCACCAAAGTACCATCTGATTCCACCAGGTGAATTTCTCCATTCCAGTTGTCGGCAATCCAGATGGAATCCCCCTGCATGGCAAGATCCCAGGGTTGGTCGCTTGGAGGTACAAAGCTGGAGATCTCATCCCCGTCGAGGTCAATGTTTTGTATGGTTCCCGGGTTAGGGTGATAGATCCCGACCCAAAAAGTGCCGTCATCCCAGGCAATACCGGACATAAAGTTTTCGTCCAGTTCAATGGTGCTAACCTGGTTACCCTCCATGTCCATCTGCACAGCATGAGCCGGATTTATCTCACGGGTGATGGTCCATAGATACTCCCCGTCATAAGTAAGCCCAAAGGTGTTGTTCTGGGGACCAGAAAAAAGAAACTCGAGCTCCTCTGTGGCCGGATCAAAGGAATATACCTGCTCCCCCACTCCACCGTACAGTGAGCCTATATAAATAAGATTACCGTCTGAAGCAAGGCCGCCGGCATTATCATGAATCTCATACTGATTGACAATGGTCCAGGATCCATCATCACGTAAAGCACCAGAGCTCCCTGCCACATAAAAAGGTGTTACTGTTAAAACAATAAAACCTAAAAGCAATGTAATAAATTTCTTCATGTTCATAAAGGTTTTTGGTTGATAGTTCAATTTACGCTGCAATATAATAAAAGCTTTGCATTTTTTTAAACATACGATTTAATGACAGATGCATGAAAATATTTTGTCCTCTTTAACGGCTTTTTTGTTTGCATATTCAAATGACTTACATACAAAGATCATGATAAAATTTTTTATCAATATTTTTTTTTATAACACGCATGTAAATTATTTGCCTATAATGTATGTATTATTTAATTTAGACGGCAAAACACTTTTTTCTTTTTTTTGTATTCATCTGCCTTTTTTAATCTTTATCGACATGAAAAATAGCATTACACTTCTTTTGTTCCTTTTTGCGCTTTCATTGCTGACTGCAGCGTCCGGTGATGAGTTTCCTGTAGCTACTGATAATTTCAGCCAAAACACCCCCATGGTCGTCTTTGACGGCGAAGATTATTTTACGGTATACATAGACCGTCGTGGTGAACAGTATAGTTTTTACAGCCGTTTCATATCTCCGGATGGAGATGTGGGGCCGGAACAGCTTACTGTACCTGAGCATCCGGTAATGTCATTTATGCCGGGTCTGGCTATGGGCGATGACAACTTTCTCTTTACCTGGTCACGTCAGCGCGGTGTGTGGGACTGGGATCGCGACGGCATGGCACGAATCCTCAACCTGGACGGGTCACCTGCATCCGGGACTATACAGGTCAGTGGCCCGGAAACACAGGATTCGCCAGCTTTCATGCGTGTGGCATACGGTGGCGACCACTACCTGGTAATCTGGCAGGATGGACTTCCTAACCAGGGGGCACGCATCATGGGACAGTTTGTCTGCGCCACCGACTATAACCTGGCAGGCAGTAATTTCATAATACGGCCTGATGAGCTGGATGCAGGTGTATCCCAAATATATCCTGACATCCTTTTTGATGGCAACCACTACCTGGTTGTTTGGGATGACGACAGAAGTGGGGAGCGCTCCATTTATGGGATGTTTCTTGACACAGACGGACATCCTGCAGGTGATGATTTCGTGATCTCCGACAACCCTGATCGCCAGATGCTTGTCAGGACTGCATACAACGGACAACATTACATGGCCGCTTGGGCAGACCGTCGGCATGGATCCAAAAGTAGCGTTTATGGTCAAATCTTCGACCACGAGGGAAACCACCTGGGTGAAGAAATAAGCATAAGCATCTTGCAAAACAACCAGGAGCGCTCCTGGCCAAGGATCGGCACCAACGGGAACCAATTCCTGGTGGCGTGGGAACAACAACTTTTGACCAAAGAGAAAAGCGAACCCACTGCCTGGCAAACAGCAAGAGATCTCGCTGCCGGTATGGATTACCGCCAGTCAGTGGTTTGGTACGAAGTGCATGGGCGGGTTATCAACTCAAACGGCACCTATTACACCGATGAAATGCCCATTGGCGTAGCAGCTTATCACCAGCAAAATCCCGAGATAGCCGGCCATGATGACCAGTTTCTGGTACTCTGGCAGGATTCACGAGTTAATAACCAGTATTCAGACGTGTATGGAAGGTTTGTGGATGCAGAGCCTCCAACCGAACTACCAGAACCCCAAAATCTGTCGGGCACATTTACCGGGGAAATGATAGAACTGGAGTGGGAAGCCCCTGCTTCGGCAAAAGACATCGACTTTCTTTTCTATCATGTTTACAAAGATAATACACTGCTTGCAGATGAAGTGACAGACACTTTTTTCGAAGATGATGACTTTGAGCAGGATACCTCATATACCTACCACGTCACTGCAGCATACAACCAGGGAGAATCAGATCCTTCTAATGAGGTTACCGTGGAAATCCCGGTGTTATACGTAAATGTGCAATTTTATGTGCACGAAACAGAAGAGTTGGGAGAAGATCCGGTAGAAGGTGCTCTGGTATGGCTGGAACAGGATGAAGCATACACCAATGAACATGGAATAGCTTTGTTCGAAGCCGTTGCTGCCCATCAGGAACTTGCCTGGCAGGTGAGTCACGAGCACTACTTTACAGAAGAGGGTGAACTGGATATTGCTGCAGAAGATAAGGAAATAGTGGTAGTGCTTACCCTTGACGACACATCAGTGCATGACCTGGCAGAGAGCGGGGAAGTAAGCATCTCACCCAACCCCGCAACAGACATCCTGATAGTCGAAAGCAAACTGCCTATCCATTCATTATCCCTTTATGATATGATGGGAAGCAAGATAAAGGAATCTGTCGCAGAAGGCAAATCAGAAAAACTTCACCTCTCCGGGCTGCCACAGGGCGCATACCTTTTACACATAACGCTCAGCAACGGCCAGGTGATCATCAAAAAAGTGCTGAAAAGAGCCATTTAGCGAATCGATACTCACGGGAATGATCAGGTATAAAAGTGTTATGGGGACACGGCGGTTTCTGCCACCTGTATGACCTCTTCTGTTTCAGCATCATAAATGAGCGCCACGACAGCACTGTTTTCCGCAACCCACTCATCATCCCATGAGATTTGATAGTCATGTTCGAAAAGCATGCCAGCTGTGATGTCTTCCTCATTGAGAAGATCCCCCCAGGTGCCGTTTAATCCGGTACGCAGAACATGATTATGCTCATAATCTTCAATAACTCCGGAAGGATATTCAGGATCATTGACTTTCTGAGGTTTGATAATGCCGCTTTCGGTGAGGAACACTGACAGGTAGTAATCCCGTCCGCAAGCTTCAAGTGCAGTAACTTCAACATGAACATCGAGGCCCGAGCCATGATGGTAAGGATTTACAGCTATAGCAAAGCGGGGCTGTTCTTGCATGATGGCATGCATCGCTTCGCCCCATGCTGACGGGCTGAGTAACATGCTGCCGTCGAAAGGGCTCCTGTTTACCATGCCCACAGGAAACTGGTTAACCTGGAAATGGCTTGCCAGTGCATCTCCCTCGCTGGTAGTAAAATCATAAATAAAAAGATCATCATCGGTATTGGCAAACCATCCCGCATGGATGGTGATGACCACCAGCTGGTCACCATAATGGGCTTTTAACTGGCTGGCTATCTTGTTTCCTTCGGGACAATTGGGGCATTGATGACCTGTAAACTCCTCAAGCAAAACCCTTTGCACCACTTCACCGTGATCACCATTGGGCTCATGATCATCCCCGGTAGTATAGGGTGGATCGATTTTATCACAACCCGAAAACAGGGAAGTAAAACCCCACAGCAATAGGAAGAAAAATGGTATGGATTTAAAAAAACGCATAATATCCTGGTTTAGAAACTGCTTGTTACCATTAGGGTGAATCCGTTGGAAGCCGGTACCTGCCTGCAAACACCCCCAACACATATAATGCCTTCACGCTGTTTTCCGTACGAGATACTGAAGCGGTTCGCCCCTTTTGAAAACCCGGCACTTAAAGAATAATAATGTATCCTGAGGTCGCTGTCATTATTCCCGTAATTGTATTGATCGCTGACGGCAAAGAACCAGTTGGGTGCTATCGTGTATTCCACCATAGCCATAGCCCAGTTTTGATTATCCTGCCGGGTAGAAAGATGCTGCAACTCCCATCGCAGACTGCGGCGATCGGGAAGCCGATAAGTCATGTCGGCGATCACAATATGTGCTTTCACATCATCGCGGTCTACATATCCTTCAACCACATTCTGGTTATAGAAGATATATGCATAAGATAACAGCGCCCTGAAAGTGCGTGAGAAACGTCTACTCAACTCCACATTGAAATCCTGGAAGTATTTATCATCACCCAGCTTAAAAAAGTCAGATGTATACCCGTCGGTTCCACTTTGTCCGACAGGGATCGTATCATGAAGGGCCTCTTTAAGGATGGAGTTGGCGTGACTGAAATTGATAGTTACCGATGTTCCGTACTGTCCTCCCAGTGCAGTTCCCCGCGGAATGGAAAAATTGAGTTCACTCATGAGACCCATCTCGCCCGTTGGCTGTGTAGCATATGGATACATGCCGCTCAGACTGTAGAGATGCTGCCGGGTGGTAGGTGGCAGGTAGTTAATTTGAAGATCGTTACCCGTAGCATTCCGGTCCGACCGGAAACCCATATTATCTATCCGTTTGGCAGACATCAGGAAGCCAATCCCCCGGCGTGAATAAGATGCGTTCAGATGCAAGGCATGACCATCTTTATAGATGAAGTTATTGTCTGCTGATGGATCATTCACTTTATGAGCATACTCGGCAGACAGGTTCACGGGTCCGCGGCCAAAGTTCAAACGGCCTGCAAAGGCAGCAACATTTTCAGGAAGATGGTACAGAGGGTTTTGATCTCGCTGATATTTACTAACCACGCTGCCACCCAGGGTCCACCTGTTATTGCTGTCGTCGAGAGCACTGATCACTGAATTAAGCCTTATTCGCGCATCAAAGCCCCGGACGATACCCGGCCCGGTATCAAAATACAATCGTTGCTGCCCAATAACACCCCGCAGGGTCACACCATCCGCAGGCCTGTAAACCAAGCGCATGCCATCCATGGCATTGTCCACGCCAAGATCTCGTTCCTCATAAGTACGAAAGACCAGGCCGCTGCCGAACTGCTCATAGAAGTTGCCGGCTGTGACCTCCAGGTTGTCACGAGTATAGGAGGCATACCGGTAAGGGATGCCATTGCCCCGATACCTCGGGTCATAGCCAAGCAAGGCATTCTGGTAACTTTCAAATCGCATGCCCATGCTAAACCCGCGGTAGGAAAAGTTGATGTTGGCAAAACCATTCATGAGTATCTGCTCATCCACCTCCGGTGCACCAATAAGTGAATCAGACAGATAATATTGTGCTTCAAGCTCCATGTTGCCCCAGATACGCAACCCGGGAAGCAGATTGTCTCCCTGTGCCAGCCGCGGCATCAGCAAAAAGACGAATATGAACAACGTGGAGTAGGCGGTAAAATTAAACTTCAGCTTGCTTTTCATTCTTCAAGCAATTCAATTAACTTGTCAAACATTTCCCATTCCATGCCGTCGTAAAAGGATGTATGCTGATATACGATCTCTCCGTCACCGTTGAGAATGAAGGTGTGCGGCACGTTGTTTACACCCATGGCACGGCGAAAATCGCCGTTTTCATCGAGGTAGAACTCATAATCCCATCCCCTGCCACTTACCATGGGCAGCACATTGGGCTGGGTCCGTGTATCATCGGTGCTTACAGCAATCAGCTTAAAACCGTAATCCTGCCATTCGTGATAGATCTCATCAATGGCATTAAGCTCTTTCAGGCATGGCCGGCACCAGGTAGCCCAGAAACTTACAGCAAAAGGCTTGCCGTCATTGTCAAAGGTGCGGGTGTTCACCTCATCACCATCCAGCGTAGACACGGTAAGCTCCGGGATCCCCGTATGCTGCTGAGCCATCAGGGAAAATGAAAAGATGAGAAAAAAAAGAGTAATAAGTACAGATTTTTCCATGTGTTTATTTATGACTTTGGTTGCTGTTATTGAAAATGTTGTATTTCAATCATGCGCTGTCCGTAAGTGCTTTGAACTGGTTGACTTTATGGCCGCGAATAAAAAAAAACAAAAACTGCTTACCTTGAAATGGATAATTTTTGTGGCCATGTGCCATCTCCGGTCTCAATCATGATAAGATACAAACCGGTTTCAAGCGAACTTACATTAAGCTGCCACGTGTCATCCGGACCATGGCTTGTAATTACCTTCTGCTTCACCTGTCTGCCACGGAGGTCAAAAATACGAATATTTTTCACTTCACTGGCATTCGCAACGGAGACAAACAAACGATTATCCGCAGGATTAGGATATATAAAAAGTTGATTTTCATCAGCCGGATCCTGAACAGAAGTTTCGTCACCATTATCATCATCACCATTGTCGTCGTCGCCGTTATCGTCACCACCATTATCATCATCACCGTTGTCGTCGTCCCCATCGTCAGGCACCTGGTAACTAAGTTTGCTTACCTGATAAATCTCTTTATTCTGAAAATCCTGCACAAAAGCATGCAGCTGCACCCGGGCTGTATCAACAATGCCTTGTGCCAGGTGATATTCTGCGCTTACGTTAAATACTTCGCCCACATTAACATTACCCATATGGTGCCCGCCTGCATCAGGCAGGAAGGCTCTCATCACATGGTAAAAACTCTGTTCACCGTTGCTTCCGGGTGGCTCATCGAAATGAACTTCATCTTCGGTAAGACTGATAAGAAGGTGCAGGTTATCATCATCGAATGAAGCATACGAAGTGGCTTCTACCTGTGCATGAATAACATCATCCTCAATATGATAAGTGCCTTCAATACTAAATGCAGCAGGTTTCTGCTTTTCCAGATCCATCAAATCCTCATCCACGAACTCGGTAGATCCCCAAAACAGGGCGCCTATGGATGATAAAGGCGTAAAATTCACTCCATAGAAATCCCTGCGTGTATCGTTATCTCTGGGATTATATAAATAGAGCGGGCTGTTCTCATACCCAAGCGGATGATAAAATATCAGGGAATATTTATCTGAATTGTTGTTAACCATGGCCCGGATCATTGGATTCACGATGGCACAGCTGCCACAATTCTGGCTGGAAAAGCTCTCCAGCAACACCAGCTCTCTCTCGGGCAGGTAATCATAAACACTCACCTCTATCAGCAGGGTGTCGCTGACACCTTCATTAATGGGTGCACCGTTCAATCCGCTGAACCATATTTCCAGATCATAATCGCCATCCTGTTCCGGCACCCAGTGTTCATCTGCTTCATAAAAAAAAGGGATCTGGGCATTCAGGTCAATGTCTTCAAAAAAGGTGGTATGCACTTCACCGCCACTTATTTGGTAATGCATGTAAAGAGATTCCAGCATTCCGCTGCCTATAAAGGCAAGTTCTCCATGCACGTGATATGTGGAAGAAGTCTGAGCCAGCGGACCACCATAGAAACGATCCAGCCGTATATCATGAGTCCGGTTTCCATAGGAAATGGCTGAAATCAGCATCAGGAAAAGGAATGCTGTGGTTTGAATTTTCAAGGCATGATTGTATGTCAAAGTCATAGGCAACGTTTTTGCGTAGAATACATTCAGATTTAATCATGTAAATTTATCAATATTTTATGATTCAAGCAAAACTATGCTTAATTTTTGTCAGACAAAACAGGATATTTTAGCAGCTGTCACTATGAAAAAACACGTACTTTTCCTCTTTTGTTTACTTTTCCCTTGTTATCAGCGAACTCCCTTCCTGACAACCCGCACATGCGGGCTGTCCATATTTTTTTGTATATTCGCTTTTCCTGTATATACCATTCATTCCATTGTTTCACTCACACTCTTTATATTATGAAGTCACTCATTACTTTTATTACTCTTCTGGGATTATTCAGCTATCATGCGCATGCACAGTATGCCACCCCCGGTGACGGTGAGACTTATGACATGGACGACCTTGTGAGCATGAGCGGAGGCACGGTAACCGAAGATGATGGTGTATACCTGGTTCACCAGGAGCTGATCATTTCCGAAAACGACGAGCTGGAGATCACTGACGATATCACAGTAAAGATCGGAGGAGCCGTCCGGATCATTATTAAGGGCACCTTAACCGTTGACCCGCCTGAAGAGGCCGTGTTAACGGCAATTG
Source organism: Bacteroidales bacterium (assembly GCA_007124575.1). Lineage (GTDB taxonomy): Bacteria > Bacteroidota > Bacteroidia > Bacteroidales > UBA7960 > PUPG01. Next base: position 13,382 of record SLEW01000088.1, read on the forward strand.
ATCCCGAAGACCGCTTCCTGGGTCTTCGTTTCGATGGAGCCACAGAAAATTCGGTGATACGTAATACGACGATAGAGTATGCAGGTGGCATCCAGCTGCTCGACACCGACATGTTGTTTGACAATTGCATTATACAGTACTTTGACATGTCCAATACCAGTGCGGCCATCAACCTTCACAACGCTCACCCGGTCATCCAGGAGTGCCTGTTCCTGGAGAATGCCGGGGCGGCCATAGGAAGTGGTGCAAATATCCAGACCTCCCCGCATATCCTCAACAACGAGTTCATCCGCAATGGCACGGCCAACACCAACCGCCCACAGATAAACATGGGTCCGGGTGGAGCCGACACCCTGAGAATCATCGGCAACTACATAGAAGGAGAGCATGAGATGGCCGGTGGGATCGCGGTGGCTAACCTGATGTCGGTAGGCCATACGATTGCCCTGATTGAAGGCAATCATGTGGTCGACAACCGCTACGGGTATGCCGGAATGGGCAGCCAGATCACAAGCATTGTGCAGCACAACCATTTCATCGACAACAACATCCAGGGGCAACCCAATCTGGGTGGCAGCGGACTGAATTTCATGGGTGGCACCAGCAACACGGCCTATGTGCGCGGTAACATTATTCGGGGTAACCTCTGGGGCGTAACCATCCAGAACAATGCGCAGCCCAACCTCGGGGAAGACGCGAATGACCTGACCGGTTACAACGTGATTGAAGACAATGAAAATACAGGAACGGTTTATGGGCTCTACAACAACACTCCGGGAGCCATTCATGCCCAGCACAATTATTGGGGCACCGATAACGAAGAAGAGGCAGCTGATTATATCGTAGACGAAGAAGATGATGCCAGTCTGGGCCCGGTGACATTCCAGCCCATCTGGGTGCCTGACAATAAGATTGAGGCCTTTGTTCTGGAAGCCGGCCTCCATGAAGGCCTGGATGAGGATGTGGAAGGTGACATCAACCACGATGCGGGCACCATTGAACTGCAGGTACCCGGTAGCGTGGATATGACCAGCCTCACTCCTGCCCTGCAAAAATCAAAGTTTGCTGTCAGCGAGCCGGCATCCGGCGAAACAGTAGACCTCTCGGAGCCAGTCGACTATGTCGTGACAGCATTCCATGGTGAAACACAATCGTATACCGTGTCCGTCGAGGGTGAGGACCCTGAACTCTTCACCGTGATCTTTACCGTCA
>SLEW01000070.1 GCA_007124575.1 Bacteroidales bacterium
GGATGACAGTCCCGCAGGCCAGATCAATCAGCGCACCCGCTTATCGCTGGCTTTTGATCATGAGGGCCGGATCAGCACACGCATATCCTTGCAAGACACACGCCTTTGGGGAGAATATCTCACCATGGATGGTCGTTCATCCCTGGGTTTATATGAAGCATGGATTGCCTTGGATCCCAGCGAAAACCTTCGTATAAAGGCTGGCCGGCAAGAGCTTCGATATGACACCCAGCGCCTGATGGCCTTTAACGACTGGGCACTCACCGGTCGAACGCACGATGCACTCACGTTCAGATACACCACAGAGGGCGGAAGCCGTTTGCACGTTGGAGCAGCCTTTAACCAAAGTGACAACCGGCTTTTTGAAACCCATTATCCGTTGAACAACTATAAAACACTAAACTATATTTGGTACAACACACAGCTTACCGACGACCTGAATGCTTCGCTGCATGCTATTGCAGATGGTTATGAACATCCGGACGACGCTGATGAGTTTAACCTAAGGTACACCCTCGCGTCATACCTGGTTTATGACGTTACACCAAACCTCAACTTTCGCTTGTATCCCTCGTATCAGCTCGGGAAAACCGCATGGGGCCAAAACATCAATGCTTTTTACGTCATGCTGGAAGCCGCTGCAAGCATGACAGTATACATGCAAAACACCCTGGGGCTGGAGATTTTTTCCGGTATGGATCAGGTAGATGAGGGAGACACCTTCACCGCTTTCGATGACCTCTATGGGGTGGGACATGCCCGGCAGGGTTTTATGGATTATTTCACGAACTTCCCTGACCACACACAAAATGCCGGGCTGATCAACCCCTATCTTAAAAACAGTTATCACATCAGCGAAACCACCACTCTTTCAGCTGACCTGCACCTGTTCTTCATACAAAATGATTACCCGGATCCCCTCACAGGTGAAGCCATTGACAGCTACCTGGGCACAGAAATCGATCTGGTGCTGACACATCGCTTCAACGAATTTACACAAATCCTGTTTGGATATTCCACGCTATTTGGCAGCGAAAGCATGGAGGTCATCAGCGGAGGCGACAGTGGCGAGTATGCGCACTGGGCGTTTGCCATGATCCGCATGTCGCCCTCCTTCCTTTCACGATAGCAAAAAAAAGAGAAAATATTTGCTGAAGTAATTTTGTAAATCACAAAATACTTCGTACTTTTGCAAATCTGTAAAAGAAGAATTTAGAATAAAAGAAACAAACGCTTCAAAACATGTATTTAAGCCCGGAGATCAAGAAGAATATCTTCAAAGAATATGGAGGGAAAGAAACCGATACAGGTTCCCCGGAAAGCCAGATTGCTTTATTCACCCATCGGATCAAACACCTGACCGACCACCTGAAAACCAACAAAAAAGATTTGGGCACAAGGCGCTCATTGGTGTTATTGGTTGGAAAAAGAAGAAAGCTGCTGAATTATCTTAAGGATAATGACATTGAGCGTTACCGGGCTATCATTAAGAAGCTCAACCTGAGAAAGTAATATTATTTAGAAAGGGACAGGCAATTACTCGTTAATTGCCTGTTTTTTTATCTAAATATTTAACTGAATTATATATTAACAAGAAGAAAAGAGAAATTGAAGATGAGTAAACCAAAAGGAATTCAGAAGACGATCGATCTTGGTGATGGCAGGACCATAACCATTGAAACAGGTAAGCTTGCCAAGCAGGCTGACGGTTCAGTTGTGCTGAGCATGGGAGACACCATGCTCCTTGCTACTGTAGTAGCCAAATCAGAAATTAAAGAAGGGCAATCGTTTTTGCCTCTCTCTGTTGATTACCAAGAAAAATATGCGGCAGCCGGACGTTTTCCTGGTGGCTTTTTCAAAAGGGAAGCGCGTCCGTCTGAACACGAAATACTTATCTCACGACTGGTTGACAGGGCCTTACGCCCCATGTTCCCAGACTATTACATGGCAGAAACCCAAGTGTTGATTTCATTGATATCAGCCGGTGATGATACGCTGCCGGATGCCCTGGCAGGTTTTGCTGCATCATCAGCAATAGCTGTTTCTGACATCCCTTTCAACGGGCCAATCTCAGAGGTAAGGGTTGCACGTATCGACGGGCAATTTGTAATCAACCCGGGGATCACCGCCCTGGAGTCGGCAGACATCGACCTGATCGTGGCTGGCACCCTGGATAATATCGTCATGGTGGAAGGAGCAACCCAGGAGGTTTCCGAAGCTGACCTGCTTGAAGCAGTAAAAGCAGCACATGGCGCCATCAAAGACCAGTGCCAGGCACAGCTTGACCTTGCAGCAGAAGTGGAAAAGGCCCAAACCAAGCGCGAATATCCGCCAAAGGAGTCTGACGAAGAACTGCTGCAAGAGATGAAGAAAGAGCTCTATCAGAAGCTCTACGATGTCACAAGTCAGCAGATCAGCGATAAGCAAAAACGCAAAGAATCCTTTAACGAGGTACTTGAGCAATATAAAGAAGGAATGGATGAAGAACGGCTCGAAGAAAAGGGCGACCTCATCAAGTCTTATTTTGGAGAAATTCAAAAGCAAGCCATTCGCGACTTTGTGCTCGATTCACAAAAACGCCTGGATGGCCGTAACCCTGATGAGATCCGTGACATATGGACGGAGGTGGATTACCTGCCGGCAGCACACGGATCAGCAATCTTCACACGTGGAGAGACACAGTCGCTTACAACGGTTACCCTTGGTACAAAACTCGACGAGCAGACAATAGATGGCGCCGTAATAGAAGGAAAAAGCAAGTTCCTTCTGCATTACAACTTCCCGCCATTTTGCACCGGAGAGGCCAAGATGATGCGCTTCACCAGCCGCAGGGAGATAGGCCATGGGAACCTGGCCATGCGGGGACTGAAAGCCGTGCTGCCTGATGGCAACGACAACCCTTACACCATCCGCATAGTATCAGACATCCTGGAGTCGAATGGCTCGTCTTCAATGGCCACCGTATGTGCAGGCACAATGGCACTTATGGATGCCGGTGTAAAAATCAGCAAGCCCGTGTCGGGCATCGCCATGGGCATGATAGCAGATACAGAAAGTGACAGATACGCCATTCTCTCAGATATCCTGGGCGATGAAGACCACCTTGGAGACATGGACTTTAAAGTAACCGGTACAAAAGACGGTATCACGGCATGCCAGATGGATATCAAAGTCGATGGCCTTCGTTATGAAGTACTCGAAGAAGCACTCGCACAAGCACGCAAAGGTCGCCTCCATATTCTGAATGAAATGGAAAAGGATATCAGCAGCCCGAGAGAAGATTATAAACCTCATGTGCCACGCATTATCAAGCTTACCGTCCCCAAAGAATTCATAGGAGCAATCATCGGACCTGGTGGAAAAGTAATCCAGGAACTGCAGAAAGAAAGTGGTGCAACGATCGTCATTGAAGAAGTAGGTGAATACGGAGTAGTAGATATCGTATCGGAAAACAAGAAATCGATCGATTATGTGGTAGACCGCATCAAAGGCATTATCGCAGTACCGGAAATAGGTCAGGTATATCAGGGCAAGATCAAGAGCATTGTACCCTTTGGCATGTTCGTGGAAATCCTTCCCGGAAAGGAAGGCCTGCTTCACATCAGTGAGATTGAATGGAGAAGGCTGGATAAAGTTGAAGACAGCGGGTTTGAAGTTGGCGATGAAATTGAAGTGAAACTGCTGGATGTAGATAAAAAAACCGGAAAGCTAAAGCTTTCGAGAAAAGCTTTGCTGCCCCGCGACAAATAACATTCGTAGCAAATTTTTCAAATGTGAGACAACTTAAAATAGTCAAACAAGTCACCAACCGTGATACCGCATCACTGGACAAGTATTTGCAGGAAATCGCCAAAGTCCCTCTGATTTCTTCTGAAGAAGAGGTACTTCTTGCACAGCGTATCAAAAAAGGTGATAAGGCCGCCCTGGAAAAACTATGCAAGGCAAATCTACGCTTCGTGGTCTCCGTTTCCAAACAGTACCAAAACCAAGGGCTCAGCTTGCCTGACCTTATAAATGAAGGCAACCTGGGTCTGTTAAAAGCTGCAGAGCGGTTCGATGAAACCAAAGGATTCAAGTTTATCTCCTATGCCGTCTGGTGGATCCGGCAATCCATCCTCCAGGCGCTGGCGGAACAGGCACGCATCGTAAGGCTTCCGCTAAATAAGATCGGCACCATCAACAAAGTGAATAAGGCCTACGGGGAACTGGAACAAAAGCATGAACGGGAACCAGACCCCGATGAGATCGCTGAGGCACTCGGCCTTACCCTGGAGGATGTAAAAGAAGCACTCCGTCATGGTGGCAGGCATCTGAGCATGGATGCCCCAATAATTGAAGGCGAAGAATCTTCAGATATGTATGAAGTTCTTTCCAGCAAAAATGAGTCTGAAACCCCAGAAAACAACCTTCTTTACGATTCTTTAAAAAATGAGATTGAACGGACAATTGCTACCCTGCCCAAAAGAGAGGAAGATGTAATTGTGCACTATTTTGGGCTTAACGGCCTGCAACCACATACGCTTGAAGAGATTGGTGAAAAGCTTAACCTGACAAGAGAAAGAGCCAGGCAAATAAAAGAGCGGGCACTAAGGCACCTCAAGCAAACCTCTAAATGTAAAATCCTTAAAACTTACCTGGGATAATTCCCTGATAACCACTTCATAAATCATCAGCCGTTATGTCACACCTGGTAGCTCCCTCCCTGCTGTCTGCAAATTTCCTGCAGTTGAAAGATGAGATCGACATGGTAAACCAAAGCGAAGCAGATCTTTTTCACGTGGATGTGATGGATGGTCACTTTGTCCCGAATATCTCCTTTGGATTTTCCATCATAAAACAAATCAAATCACAGGCAGAAAAACCACTGGATGTGCATCTTATGATCAGCAATCCTGATCATTACCTCCGTGATTTCAAAGATGCCGGTGCTGACTGGCTCAGTGTTCATTATGAAACCTGCCCTCACCTTCACCGGACCATCCAGCAAATACATAACCTGGAGATGAAGCCCGGTGTGGTTATTAATCCGCATACCCATGTGGAGCTCCTCAGAGACATATTGCCCGATGTAGGGTTTGTGTTACTGATGTCAGTAAACCCCGGCTTCGGGGGCCAGCACTTTATCGAAAACGCATACAGACGAATTGCTGCCCTGAGAGAGATGAAAGCAGCCCTAAATCCGGACCTGTTCATTGAAGTGGATGGCGGAGTTGGTACAGGTAATGCAGCAGCATTACTCGAGGCTGGCGCAGACATCCTGGTGGCAGGAAGCGCCATCTTTAAAGCCAGCGACCCAAAAGCCACCATAAAAAAGCTGAAGAATCCCGCATAACCCGCATAAGGGCTGTACTGCAAAAATAAAATGCAGGACGCCAGTGTTTCCGGTGAATAATACATATAGCATGGCTCGAATTTCTGAACCAGGCTAAGTTTAATCCGCACCTTTCCAGTAACCCCTTTTACCGGTGGCAAACAATACCAGGGCCAGTAGCAAAAGCAACAATGCCACGAGGAAAAAACTCTGGTATAGCGTGGTCAGTGCTACCAGAGGTTGCAACAACACAGGAGATAAAAACATCCCCATAAAAATACAGGTGTTAAGATAACCGACCAGGGTCCCCCGGACTTCTGCAGGTGCAAGATTAACCAACCAAAGGTTAATATTGGCCATTTGCATACCAAAACCCAAGCCGCCGGTAAGGATTCCCGCTACCATCATCCAATAAGAGTCACTGAAACTGATAATGGTATATCCACAAGCTACCAGAATGTATACCATCGCCATGATGTAGGGAAAATCAATATGTCTTTTTATTCTGGAATAACTAAAAGCCATGACAATGGCGGTAACATTCATGAAGGCTATGGCAAACCCTACCTGTGTATTGCTGACCCCTTCCAGGGCACTAAGCATAAAAGGGAGTTGCACCGGTATCATGTAAAAGACGGCAAAGGAAAAGAAAGCAATGGCGTATACCCAGAGAACCTGTGAAGGGATCTTTCTTAAAAGCTCCATGCTTAATAGTTTCACACCACCCACCGGCTTTATCCTTCGGGGCTCATAAACAGAAATTATCGCCATGCCCAGGATGACCAGGGATAAAGAATAGATCAAAAAAGGGTAACGCCAGTGGATGTCGGCAAGAAGACCGCCGGTGGATATGAACACCAGACCACCCGTGGAAGCAAAAGCGGCCTGATACCCCATGAAGGTACTTCTTTGCTTTCCTTCATAGTAATCGCCAATAAGGGTGATGATACTGGTCATCAGAGCACCTACCGCAATACCCAGCATGGCACGACCAATAAGGATTAAATATATGTTGGAAAGATAAGCACCTGTCGTTCCAGCCAGGGCATAAAGAAGCAATGAAAAAAGCAATACCTTTTTACGACCCGACCAGTCAACAAAATACCCGGCAACAGGCGCCAGCAATGCAATAAATAATGCCGGCAAGGTAAGTATCAACTTACTCATCAGCTCCGGATCAGCCAGGTGATCAAAAGCCCTGCTTATTTCTGGCAAAGCTGGCGAGATGATGGCTCCTGCCATAACCGTCAGTGTGCTTCCCAATAATAAGGTGGACCGCCTTAAACTTTCATAAGGTCGCATAATCCAATTATCAAATTTTCACCGAAAAACATTTTAAGGCAAATGTAGCTATTTTATCACAGGACAATAAAGAGAAGCATGAACAATACAGGTTGCTTTATTGTTGACGTTTATTCCCCGTAAATAATTGATGAACACTTTTGTTTAAGTTTTTTTAATTCAACATTGAACATTTTAGATATTTAATTGTCTATATAGGTGAAGGCATTGATAAATAAAACATAACCAATGCCAAATTGACAACAGACACAAAATATTTCAAAATATTGTAAAACCAAAAAAATCCAGACATTATGAAAACGATCATTATTTCCGCATTACTCTTATTTTCAGCAGGCGCTGTAACAGCAGGTGACAGCATGTACAGCGCAAACAAACTCTTTTTCGAAACCAAAAGCGGCGAAAAGCTCCAAATGGAGTTTTATGAAGAGCAAGAGAACAAGGAAGATGTTCCGGAGTTTCTCAGGGCTCTGATCTACCACGAGCAGATAAATACGGAAGACCACCAGGCGTTTCAGGCGCTGATTAAAAGCCTCAGCAAACCCGAAAAAGAAGAAAAGCTTCCATTTGAATTAAATTAGTATAAGTAACACCCTCAGGCGACAATCCGCTTATAGTACACTTATTGGTTTAAGTAGCTGAAAAGCCGGCATCAAAAACAGATGCCGGCTTTTTTTCTTTTGCTTTATGGCAAGCCGGCGACGTCCATCAAGGGCAGATACCCACAAAAGTTATCAGCATTTGGCTCATGCCGCCAAAAAAAGTTTATGTATTTTTGTGCGGTATTTAAAGTATGGTAAACAATTATATAATATACTGTCACTATGCCACAAACTGACCACACGCCACCCGCATTGAAAAGGTTTATACGCCTTGTTGAACGTACTATCATCAAAACGCTCATCGTGCTGATGTCAATTTTGCTTATACTGGCTACCATTGAGTTGGCTTATGTGCTCGCCATGTCTGTGTACAACAGCAGCGACGAGCACCTTTTGTTTAACCTTGGCAACCTGATGAATATCTTTGGTGTGGTACTCCTGGTAGTGATCGGCATTGAGTTGCTTGATACCATAAAAGTATACTTTCGCAAACACGTGATACACGTGGAAGTAGTGATGCTTGTAGCCATTATTGCGATAGCCAGGAAGGTGATCGTGATGGATATTGAAGATCATTCGGGAATCGACTTCCTGGGTATTGCGGGGATTATGATAGCTCTTGCAGGTGGTTATTACCTGATTAAAGCTGGTGGTGGTTGTGGTTTCCCTGAAGATGAAGAAAAAAGCGAAACAGAGGATGTGGTTCTCCAGGAAAAAGTAACAAAAGGTGATGATGAAGTCATTGAAAGAAAAAAGACCATAAAAACCCAAAGCGAAGAAAATGTTTCCAGGCCTGGTCAGACTGAGCAGCAGAATTACAAAATGGGCAACCAGGATAATAACTCTTCAAAGTCTGAATAATGGCAGGTGAAACGAGCCATGTCAAGAGGTTTGAGGTCTGAGGTTTGGAGGTAGTTTCAATATCTTTTCTTACTTTCGCATTTTTTATTATTATTGATTATCAGGAAAAAGAAGTTTCTATGGCTGGCTCGGATAGCACCAGGTTTATTTTTGTTACAGGTGGAGTAACCTCTTCCCTTGGAAAAGGCATCATATCTGCATCACTGGCTAAGCTGCTGCAGTCCAGGGGATACTCCGTAACAATTCAGAAGCTTGACCCCTATATTAACATTGATCCGGGCACACTAAACCCTTACGAGCATGGTGAATGCTATGTTACGGAGGATGGCGCCGAAACTGACCTTGACCTGGGGCATTACGAACGCTTTCTTAATGTTCACACATCACAGGCCAATAATGTGACCACAGGCAAAGTTTATCAATCGGTCATTGAAAAAGAGCGCCGGGGTGATTATCTCGGTGAAACAGTGCAGGTGATACCTCATATTACGGATGAGATAAAGCAAAGGATTAAGCTTCTGGGCGAAAACAACGAATACGATTTTGTGATCACGGAAATTGGTGGCACCGTAGGCGACATTGAGTCTTTGCCTTACATCGAGGCCATTCGTCAGCTTAAATGGGTAATGGGATCCAACAGCCTTGTTATTCACCTTACCCTTATCCCCTACCTTGCTGCAGCTAAGGAGCTGAAAACCAAACCCACACAACATTCAGTAAAAATGATGCTTGAGTATGGTGTTCAGCCGGACATCCTGGTTTGTCGCACCGAGAAACCTCTTAATGACCCCTTGAGAAACAAAATCGCGCTCTTTTGCAATGTGGAAGCCAGCTCGGTAATCGAAAGCATCGACACCAATAGCATTTATAAAGTACCTCTTCTGATGAAGGAAGAAAAGCTTGACAAGGTGGTATTAAAAATGATGAAGGCTTCATCGCGCAAAGCACCCAACCTTAAAAAGTGGGAGCAATTCATACGGAGGCTTGAATCACCCAAAAGCACGATAGACATCGGGTTAGTTGGCAAGTATGTGGAGTTAATTGATGCATATAAATCCATTATAGAGTCACTGATCCATGCGGGCACAGAGAACAACTGCAAGGTTAATTTACGGCTGATCCAGTCAGAGCAGCTGGACGAAGACAACCTGCATGAACGACTTGATGGACTAAAAGGAGTCATTGTGGCACCGGGATTTGGTGATCGCGGCATTGAAGGAAAAATTATGGCCATTACGTATGTCAGAGAGCGCAATATACCATTTCTGGGCATATGTCTCGGAATGCAATGCGCCATGATTGAATTTGCCCGCCATGTGATCGGGCTCCCGGAGGCACATTCTACCGAGATGAAACCCGGAACACCTCACCCCATCATCGACATTATGGAAGACCAGAAAAAAGTGCATATCAAGGGAGGCACCATGCGCCTGGGGGCTTATCCCTGCACCCTCCGGGAAGGGTCCAGGGTCCATGAAATATATGGTCAGCAGAACATCTCGGAAAGGCATCGCCATCGCTATGAGGTTAACAACCTCTACATGGATCGTTTTGAGCAGGCAGGCATGCATGCCACCGGAATAAATCCCGAATCCGGGCTTGTGGAGATCATTGAACTGAAGAGCCATCCCTGGTTTATTGGCGTGCAGTTTCATCCCGAATATAAAAGTACGGTAGACAAGCCACACCCACTTTTCATCCATTTTGTGAAGGCAGCAAAAAAACAGAAGTAATTTCTGAAGAATACTACTGCCCAAAATTCAATCATTTCGATTATCTTTGCACTCGGAAAAAACAACGGACAGCCGTAAAAACAATGGGTAATTGTATTGCCCTTCAGGCAGTTCTGCCCTGCGCCGAGCGGTAATAGCCGGATGATGCGTAAGGGCGCAAAAATTATCACACATGAACAGAGATAACATCATCGGGCTGATTTTCATTGCCATAATCATTATCGGTTACAGTCTGTGGATGGCCCCCAGTGAGGAGGAGCTCGCGGAACGCAGAATGCGGGAAGCAGAACGCGAACGCATAGAGGCACTGGAGGCAGAAAGAGCGGAAGAGGAAGCCATTCAGCCCGTAGATACCATGCCAGAGCCTGCCATCGAAACAGAAGACCCTGAGCTTCTTGATGCCGGGGAACAAGAACGGTTACGTGAACGCATGGGGCATTTTTCGAATGCAGCCATTGGCCAGGAGGACTTCTTTATCATCGAGAACGAGGTGATGAGGCTTAACATCAGCTCGCGTGGCGGACACATCCATAAGGCCGAACTCACAGACTATAAAACATGGGATCAGGAACCGCTCATACTGATTAAAGGTCTTGAGGAAGAGCGCTTTACCATACATTTCTTCTCCGACGACAGGAATGTGTCAACCGAAAATCTGTACTTTTCCCCCTATGTAAACAACCGGCCGCTCACAGATCAAGAGCAGCTGAAGGCAGAAGGCAGTGAAATGCAGCGCCTGAGCATGCGTGCTTATACAGATCAGCATACGGATGAAAGCCCAAGCTTTATTGAGTTTGTATACACCCTCCAGGGTGATGCCTACATGCTTGACTTTGATGTACGGTTTATTGGTACAGATACTGCCATCAACAGATCCCTTACTTACCTTAACCTTGACTGGCGCGCTAAGCTGCCCAGAAGCGAGAAAAACAGGGAGAACGAACTTAATAACACCACCGTATATTACAAGTATGCAAACGATGATGTATCCAGGATAAGGCCCACGAGAGATGGTTCTGAACGACTCAGCACCAGGGTTAGATGGATCTCTTTCAAACAACAATTCTTCTCCTCCACGCTTATTTCAGAAGAAGGTTTTGCAGAAGCTGATGTAACAAGCACCATGCTTGGAGAAGAGGAAGAAGACTTCCTGAAAAACATGACCGCATCTATCGTGCTGCCGTTTAATGCCCGCCAGGATAACATCTATAACATGAAATGGTATCTTGGACCCAACAGGTATCGTACACTGACCCAATACGATCTTCAGCTCGAAAGACAAATACCACTTGGATGGGGCTTTTTTCTGACTTCCTGGATCAACCGCATCCTCGTCATCCCGGTATTTAACTTCCTTGACGGTTTCAACTTCAACTATGGGATCATTATTCTGATCCTTACCATATTACTCAAAATTGTCCTGCTCCCTATTGCCTATAAAACCTATATGTCACAGGCCAAAATGCGGTTGCTGAAGCCGGAAATAGAGGAGCTGACCAAGAAATTTCCCAATAAAGAGGATGCCATGAAAAAGCAACAGGCTACCATGGCACTCTACAAAAAGGCGGGCGTAAACCCGATGGCAGGCTGCATACCCATGCTGTTACAGCTACCCATACTGATCTCCCTCTTCCGGTTTTTCCCGGCTTCCATTGAGTTGCGACAGGAGTCTTTCCTGTGGGCGGATGACCTGTCTTCGTATGATTCAATCCTTGACCTTCCGTTTACCATCCCGTTTTATGGCGAACACGTGAGTCTGTTTACACTCCTGATGGCCGGGTCGATGGTCATTTATACGAAGATGAACAGCCAGATGATGAGCTCCAGCAGCCAGATGCCAGGAATGAAAATGATGATGTACTTCATGCCGGTAATGCTGCTTGCCATATTTAACAGTTTTGCATCCGGCCTGAGTTACTACTACTTCCTGGCCAATGTGATCACTTTTGCACAGATGTTCCTGTTCAAGAAAGTAATTGATGAAGATGCGCTCCACGCCAAAATAGAGGCTAATAAGAAAAAGCCCGTGAAAAAATCAAAGTGGCAGCAAAGAATGGAAGAACTCGCCAAACAACAGGAAGCGCAAAAAAAACGCAGGAAGAAGTAGGCAGGCAAAAAAGCTGACACGCCATGCACAAACTTCAGAACATCAGTCCGGTCGACGGACGGTATCAGAAACAAACTTCTCCGCTGCGAAAATTCTTCTCAGAGGAAGCCCTTATACGCTACCGGGTGTATATGGAAATCCAATACCTGCTTAACCTGGCAGATATCATTCCTCAGCTTAAGAACCTTTCAGAGGCATCCAAAAAGCAGATACTTGGCATAGCAACCGCTTTTACCCATGAGGATGCACGGCGCGTAAAGGAGATCGAAAAGGAAACCAACCACGACATAAAAGCCGTAGAATATTTTATTAAGGAAAAGTTTGACGCTCAAGGCCTGGGCCAGTATAAGGAGTGGGTGCATTTTGGGCTTACCTCGCAGGACATAAATAATACGGCCGTACCGCTATCCATTAAGGAGGCTCTGGAGCAGGTAATCATTCCTGCGCTTGAAGAATTGGTTGATCAGCTTAAAGATCTGTCAGAAAAATGGCTTGACACACCCATGCTCGCACGCACACACGGTCAGCCGGCGTCCCCTACTACCGTAGGCAAAGAGTTTATGGTGTTCAGGGAACGAATCCAGAATCAGCTCGAAGACCTAAAAAAAATGCCCTATCCGGCAAAATTTGGCGGTGCCACAGGTAACTTTAATGCACATCATGTTACCTTCCCGGATATTGACTGGCCTGCCTTTGCCGACAAGCTTGTTAACAAATTGGGGCTGGTCAGATCACAAACCACCACGCAAATAGATCATTATGACCGCCTGGCGGCCCTTTTCGATTGCCTGAAGAGAATATGCACGATCATGATAGACCTTGACAGGGACTGCTGGTCATATATATCCATGGATTACTTTAAACAGAAAATCAAAAGCGGGGAGGTAGGCTCATCAGCCATGCCACACAAGGTCAACCCCATAGACTTTGAAAATGCAGAAGGTAACGCAGGTCTGGCGATCGCCCTTTTCGAACACCTCTCAGCAAAGCTGCCCGTAAGCCGGCTGCAAAGAGACCTCAGCGACTCCACGGTGCTTCGCAATATAGGTGTGCCCGTCAGTCACATGCTGATCACCATAAAAGCCACAATAAAAGGACTTGGGAAAATATCCCTCCATGATAACAAAATAATTCAGGATCTGGAAGACAACATGGTGGTGGTTGCCGAAGCCATACAAAGCATCCTGCGAAGCCTTGGACACCCGAACCCGTATGAGGCACTCAAAGACCTGACAAGAAAAGGGAAAGCCATCTCAAAGGAGGATATTCACCATTTTATAGATGGTCTGGATATCCCCGGGAAGGAAAAAACACGCCTCAAGCAGATCACACCTTTTAACTACACCGGCATCATGCCTGGAAAAAAGCAGTAATACAATAAATACAAATCAAGACGCAAAAGGGATGCAGAACTTCAGGAAGATTGTCAACTACATTATTCCATACTGGACAAGGCTCGCCCTCAACGTCTTATTTAACCTGCTGTCGGTTATTTTTGGCCTTTTCAGCCTGAACATGGTCATTCCCTTTGTGGGATTATTATTCCGATCACATCACGAAGCATATGAGCTCATGCCCATGAGGCTCGACTTCGAGGTACTGATCAATAATTTTTACTATTACATGAACCTCCTCACCACCCAATATGGTGAGATGGCCTCCCTCATATTTATCAGTTCGATCGTGGTGATTACGAGCCTGATGAAAAATGGGTTTCGTTACCTGGCGTTATACCACCTGGCACCAGTGCGTAATGGTGTGGTTAAAGACATCCGCAACGACATTTATCAAAAAACCCTTGACTTGCCCCTGGCTTATTATTCACAAGGACGCAAAGGTGATATTATCTCCAGGATGACCAATGATGTGCACCAGATCGAAATCGGCATCGTGCAATCCCTGTCTGTAGCTTTCCGTGACCCCATTACCGTAATCGTTTACATGGCCTGGCTCTTGCTGATGAGCCCCACCCTTACCCTCTTTGTTTTTTTATTGCTACCCATAGCAGGTTTTATCATCGGGCGAATAGCAAGAACACTAAAACCTACCGCGCTAAAAGGCCAAAGCAAGCTGGGCATGATCCTCTCGGTTATGGAGGAAACCCTTACGGGATTGCGTATCGTTAAAGCCTTCAACGCAGAAGACAAGATGCAAAAACGCTTTCATAGCCTCAACAGCCTCTACGCAAGGATCATGAACAAACTATATCGCAGGCAGGACCTGGCATCTCCGGTCAGTGAATTCCTGGGTACAACGGTCGTGATATTCATTCTGGTGTTTGGCGGCTCGATGGTGATCACCGGCAATGCCACATTACCTCCGGAGGCATTTATCGGTTACCTCGGAATTTTCTCACAGATCATCCAGCCCTCAAAAAACTTTTCCAGGGCTTGGTATAATATTCAAAAAGGGCTGGCCTCTGCAGAGAGGATAGACCAGGTGCTCACGGCTGAAGTAAGCATCAAGGACGCTCCTGATGCCATGTCTAAAAAGGATTTTGACAAAGACATCGTATTTGACCAGGTTAGTTTCCGTTACGAAGATGCTTATGTGCTGAAAGACATTAGCCTGGAGATCCGCAAAGGCCGGAAAGTGGCATTGGTAGGTCAGTCAGGTGCAGGA